>JBLHFL010000045.1:0-11543 GCA_047618105.1 Granulosicoccus sp. | reverse complement strand
CAGCAGGGCCATCAGATCCGAAAAGGTGCCCATCCAAGCGGGTAGGCCGGGAACACATTCGGGACAATCGTCTTCTTCATCATCCATAGTCTACTAACTACCTTTCACTAGCCGCCAACGCGTATGCTCGCCGGCAAATAACTGTTTAACATCGTTTCGACAATACGCGGGTTTTGGCCCGCCTGAATCGCCAGTATGCCGTCGATGGCCATTTTCTGGACAATTTCCTCTTGCGTGGCCCGAATGGCCAGCTTATCAGCGATCGGAATCGCAACCACGGTTGCCAAAAATGAACCATATAGGGTCGTCAACAATGCCACGGCCATGGCCGGACCAATGGTTTTGGGATCATCCATATTGGCCAACATGCCCACCAACCCGATCAATGTGCCAATCATGCCCATTGCGGGGCCAACATCAGCAAGTGCTCGGAAAAATAATCCGCCATCGGCGTGTCGGGTGGTCGTCATGCTGACGTCCTTCTTGAGCAAGGCACTAACCACTTCTGGATCGTGACCATCGACTAGTAATTGAATGCCCTTGGACAAAAAGTCACTCGAGGTTTCCTTGCCTTCCAAAGACAGCAAACCGCCTTTACGGGCACCATCTGCGAGTTCCACGATCTCGGCGATCATATCTTCGGGCTTGGCCATCTTAAAGGCAAAGGCCTTGCCGACGATCTTGCCGACCCCGAGAAACTGCTCTAGGGTCATTTTTGACATGGCCACAAAGGTGCTGCCCGCGAATACGATCAACACCGACGGTATGTTAATGAATATGGTTAGGCTACCACCGAGCAACATTGCCATTAGAATCATACCTATGGCGCCGACTAACCCAACCAGCATGGCTATATCCACGAATTACCCCTTTATAAATAATTTTTAAGACCCTGATAGCCTTGCGGCCTGGCAGGTCATTTAAACTCTGCGACTTGGCCCTTTTCGGCATGATCACCATTATGCGACGAATGCCCGAACGGTGTCGAGCAACCGGACCGTAGCCGACCAAGAAATCGTCTCTATTCAGGCTAATTTATCGGCTTGAAAAAGGATATATTGACCCCTATTTTTCAAATCGTTACCTTTAGTACAATTATAAATGAGGAAATACCATGGCGAGCAAGAAAAACCCGGCCTTTGAAGACAAGCTAAGCACCTTGGAATCCTTGGTAGAGCGGCTGGAATCGGGACAATTGAGCCTAGACGAGGCCATGGATGCCTTCGAACAGGGTATAAAGTTAACTCGAGATTGCCAAGAATCGCTCGCGACGGCTGAGCAGAAAGTACAGATCCTAATGACCAAAAGCGGCCAACAGACCCTCCAGCCCTTGCCTGAACAGGGTCGTGAATGAACCTCGATGACTTTTTAAGCGATACCCGTGCCCAACTGGAAGTGCAGCTCTTAACCAGTTTTGCGGCTCCGCGCAGTGAACGACTGCAGACCGCTGTGCACTACTCGTTACTCAATGGTGGCAAGCGCCTGAGACCCGCCCTGGTTCGCGCCGCAGCGCTCGCAGCGGGTAACAACTCCCAAGACTGGCTCCTGCCGGCCATGGCGCTGGAGATGATCCATGTTTACAGCCTGGTGCACGATGATCTCCCGGCCATGGACAATGACGATTTACGGCGCGGTAAGGCCACCAACCACAAGGCGTTCGATGAGGCCACGGCGATCTTAGCCGGTGATGCTCTGCAATCGGAAGCCTTCACCATTCTGGCCGACGCAGCGAACCTGAGCGACCGACAAGCCCGCCAGATGATTGCCCGGCTAAGTCGCGCGGCCGGAGCCCATGGTATGGTCGGCGGTCAAATGATCGATTTACAGTCCGAGCAGCAAAAACTGACCCTAGACCAATTGGAGACCTTGCATAACCTGAAGACCGGCGCGCTGATTCAGGCCGCCTTAGGGCTAGGTGCACTGTGCCAAAGCCCGGTCGATCCGGCCCTGCTCGACGCCTTCGAAGACTACGGTCAAGCATTGGGCCTGGCGTTTCAAATCACCGATGACATTCTCGATGTGACTGCATCCACCCTAGTGCTGGGTAAACCGAGCGGCAGTGATTTAGCCTCAGACAAGGCCACCTATGTTAGCCTACTCGGACTCGATGGCGCTCGCCAGCAGGCTGATGAGCAGGGTCGCTTGGCCTTAGCGGCCCTGGCACGTGTTGGCCTGGACGCGCAGACCCTGCTCGGTCAATTGGCCGACTACGTGGTCCAGCGCGATTATTAAGCCGAACAGACACCCCATACCGGAGTCATCAGCCTATGCCCGAACTAGCCCCTAACCCCCAATTGGCCGATTTTCAGCGTTACGTTGCGCAGTTAGAATTGGAGCGCGGCTTCGACCACCAAACTGGCCGCGATAAATGCCTGATGCTCGGCGAAGAGGTGGGCGAGTTGTTTAAGGCGGTGCGCCAACGGGAAGGCTTGGCCATGGACCCCAATTCGAAGGTCGGCAGCATCGATGCCGAGTTGGCCGATGTGTTTATTTTTGTCTGCGCCGTCGCCAACCACTACCAGGTTGATCTGGCGGACGCCTTTTTGGCCAAGGAAGCGCTCAATAAGACCCGGACCTGGCGCTAAGACTTGGACATGAACCGTTCGGGCTTGTTACTGTGGCAAATTAGCGTTGAAGCGATCGATCAGAGCATCGCTCACCTGCGGACTGCACATTAGGTATCGACTGGTGCCTTGCGCCAATTCTGCAAAGGCCAAGAACTGATAATCTGCCCGACTGAACTCGTGACTGCCTATTAAATAGTCAACCTCCTCAACTGTGGCAAAAAAATAATCCACCCGACCGGCATTGAGCATCCGCAGCATGCTCAGGTTATCACCGGTGACCACCGTTACTCGGGGCTTCAGTGCGGCCAGCAAGCTGTCCACCCCCGGACCATAGGAATAACCGGATTTTACCAATAGGTTTAGCGACCGGTCCTTAAACAAGGTTGTTAGCGCTCTTCCGTTGGCGAGGGCAGGGTTGGAGGCTAGCGCGATGACCCGCTGTGCTTGGTCCTTGTATATCGGCCGGCTGAAGCGGGCAAACTGTTCTCGCTCAGCGTTTTTAAACCAACCGAGTACGCAATCATTGGCGCTATTGCCCTGCACCACCCGCAGCTGCCGGTTCGATGGCGTTTGGATCCAAGTAACTGTAATACCTGCCAGTCGAAAGGCCTTGGCGACAGGACTTGCCGTTAAGCCAGTGACCTCTCCGGACGGGGTCGATACCGCATAGGGAGGCCGATCGTGGTAGTGCACATTTATCACTTCGTCATTGGCAAGCGCTATCGCCGCAGGCTGGATCAGCCCAAGTAGTATAAAAAAGCCATAAAGAATCTTGATCCGCATCGAAGCGCACTCCCATTAGACCGCTGCGCCGATGCCAACGGGCTCCGGCTTCTTTTCGGCAGGCGCAGTGATGCTGTTATTGACCTGCCTTGATCGTAGAGTAGGTCAAACCGGTGATGAATTCAAAATCGACTCGACCGGCTGGTTCTTTAGCCCGCTTGTGAGACCTCGGGGGACTTGTGTAGCAAAGCCCCAAGGGTGGTGAAATAGCACGCAAAGGCTCGATTAACCTCGCTGCGTTGGCCGTCCTTTGGATACAGGCCCCGCTCAGCTTCCGGGGATTGACGGGTGCCCTTGACCAGATAGGTATTTTTAATCGCTGCGTCTTGCACAAAGGCTTCGAAGGCGCGCGCACCCATTTCCGCCGGCAAGCTGTAATAGCGTCGACCGGCATGCCGATCGGCTTGTTGGGCGGCAAGCAGCATCGGACTGGCCGCTCGGCTGTCGGGTTGATAGAAGATTTTTTCGAAGCAGGCAAACAGCAGGTGGTTTAGAGGGTGATCGATGGTCGGCCGTTGCTTGATCCATTCACTGGAGGCAAAGTCCAACGGCGCCGGGTCGATGAAGCTCTTGCTCGCTATATAGTGATCAAAGGCATGGAACCACTCATGGGCAATACTGCCGGGACCGGCATTTTTGGCCAGCGCAAAGGCGCGCATGGCCGGTGTGTAATGGGCCGCGACGCCCCATTGACCGCCGGTACCATATTCCAATGAAAGAGTTCCCCGCAAAGAAATAAGGGTTGCCGGGGCCGCCAAAATACTCATCAGATCGGCCAACGCATCGTAAAAAAGCGGCGCCGAAATGGCCTTTTCTTCGGCCGTTACCCAGCGGCCGATGCGCACGCCATTAAAGCCAAAGCTTTGGTGCACGTCGGCGAAGCTAACGAGCCACCCGCCCCGGTGATCTTGACCGTTGCGGTAAAAACGACGCTCGGCCGAGACCGTCACCGGCCTAGGTCTCTATCGTTGCCAACACCGGCTCGGCCGACGAGCGATCTTTTGGGGTATTAAACCGGGCCAAGATGCGCTCCAAGGTGAGTAACATGGCCGGCACGAAGAGCAAAATCAATACGATGCCGTACATCAGACCGAAGGCGATACCGGCCGCCAAGGGAATCAGGAACTGAGCATCGAAGGACGTTTCGAACATCAACGGCGTCAGTCCGCCCACGGTGGTTAGGGTGGTCAGTAAGACCGCACGGAAACGCTGCACGCTGGCCTCGATCACAGCCTCGCGCATCGGCATTCCCTGGCTGCGCAGTTCTCGATAAAAACTGACCAGCACAATAGAGTCATTGATCACAATCCCCGAGAGACCAAAGAGCCCGTAGATGCTTAATACGCTCAAATCCAGGTCCAACACCCAGTGGCCGACGATAGCACCGGTCAGGGCGAAAGGAATCGCGCTAATCACGGCGAAGGGCCAGGTCCAGCTCTCAAACACCCACGCCAGGGTAATAAAGATCAGCGCTAGACCGAACAGCCCACCGGTTTTAACATCGGCAAAAAATTCTGCTTGCGACGCCTGATCACCCTCTACATCGAGCCGAACATTGGGAAAGGCACTGCTCAGCTGCGCACGCATGTCTTTGTCGATCGCTTGGTTAATTTCGGTGAGGTTTACGCCCCGGTTGGCTAACTGCGCGGTAATGACCGCTGACAGTTCGCCATCCACGCGACTCAGTTGCTGAATCGCGCGCTCTGAACTGGGGCTTGCTAAGGCAGCCAACGGCCGGAAATCGCCGTTACCGAGTGCGATCGGCAATTGCGCCAAGGCGAACCAACTGTCGACATCGGCAGCACGGACGCGCAGCACAACCGACAATTCCTCGCCTTCCACCTGCAAACTCTGAACTTCATAGCCGTCGACGAATTCCCGCAATGAGCGCGCCAGCATAGTCGGGGTTAACCCTAACGCCTGGGCGTCTGCCGTCAACTTCAAATTAATTTGTTCCGCGCCTAGGGGCAGATCGTCGCGAATATCGAGCAGACCGGTCATTTCCGCCAATTCCGTCTTAAGCAACAGGCTAGCGGCCTGCAATTGGGCGAGGTCTTCAGAGATCAAGCGCACACTCACGCCATTGGTAGAGGGCCCTTGCTGACCTTCCACAAAGCTGAGTTTGACCAGCCCAGCCGGCGGCGTGACCTTGGCCCGCCAAGCGCTGATGATCTGGGTATTGGACAGACCGCGATCGGTACCGGCATCGAGCTGAACAAAGAGCTCGCCGCGTTGCGCTGAGCCCGCCTGCAGTTCACGGATAATGGTCGATACCAGAGGCTCGCCAGCATCGCGTTCGACGCTCAACAGGGCTTGCTCCATATCAATCAAGAAATCCTCTATGGTCGCCTGCGGCGTACCCTCGGCAAACTCCGCCTGCAATTGCACCTGAGGGGCCTGAATAGCGGGGAAGAATACGAATTTGACCCGCCCAGACACGACCAGCATGATCGACAGCACCAAGGCCATGATCACCAGTGTGAACGTAGTCGCGCGATAATCGACAGCCCATGTCACCACTCGGCGCACGCCCTTCTGACGAAAGGCGTCAAATCCGCGTTCAAAAGCCTGCCGCCAGCGGCTCGGCGTTCTGGCTTGGCCCTTCTTAAAGCTGTGCGCCAAATGGCCCGGTAAGATCAGAAAACATTCGATCAGCGATGCGAGTATGGCCATGATCACGACAATCGGGACACCCTTGGTGAACGCGCCCGATGGCCCGCCGACCAGCAACAACGGCAAGAAGGCCGCGATGGTAGTCACCGATGAGGCAACCACCGCCGGCAACATGCGTTTCGCCGCTTTTATCGCCGCCGCCTCTGGCTCATCGCCATTGGCCATATTGGCGTAGGCGTTTTCCCCCACCACGATGGCGTCATCGACGATCACCCCGAGCGCAATCAGAAACCCGAGCAGGCTGATCACATTGATTGAATTGCCGGACAATTCCAGGAACATAAAGGTTGCTAAAAAGGACACCGGCACGCCAACGGCGACCCACCAGGCCAGTCGATGGTTGAGGAAGATAAATAACACGATCAAGACCAGCACCAGCCCGCTTAGGCCGTTATTGACAATAATACTGACTCGCGATTGAACAAACTTGTAGGTCTCGTTGTAGACCAGGATCTGGGCTCCGCCGGGCAATTGTTCGGCGAAATCGGTCTGCCAGGCGGCCAATGCATCGGCCATTTCCAGAGTATCCTGGTCACCGGAGCGGCTCAGGCTGAGTTTCAGCGCTGGCAAATCCTGATAAAAAATCAGGCTCTGGGTGTCATCACGGAGACTTGAAACGTCGGCGATCTGGTCCAGACTCAAGAGTTGGTCATTGAGCGTGACCGTCTGTCGGGCCAAGTTAGTGGCCGTCTGTTCGGCATTGCGCACGCGAATCTGCGTGGTTACCGCGTCGGCTCCGGTGATGCCGGCTGGAGCATTTATGTTCGAGCTGGCAAACTGTTGGCCGATCTGATCTAGGCCGACCCCGACGCTAAGATAGTCGTTAATCGACAGTTCCGCTTCGATCCGCCGCTCCGGGAGACCGCTGACGACCACTTGCCGAATCCCGGACGCCTTGAGGCTTTTTTCAGCCCGGTCACTGAGCAGTTCCAACTCCTCGAGTGTCAGGTCACCGTAGATCAAGACATCGGCGACCGGGTCAAAGACCACCACGGCGTCGACCACCGTATCGTCCGCGCCATCGGGCAGTGACAGGGCGGCAATAGCACTTTCGATATCGCTCATGACCTGCTCAATTGGCGCGGCCGAATCGTTAAGGGTTACGGTCATCTCCGCACGCCCTTCGATGCTGGTCGTGGTCACCCGTTTGACGTCGGTTAGACTCAGTATGGCCCGTTCGACAGGAATCGATAGACCCTCTTGCACGTCTTCAGCACTGGCCCCAGGCCAGGGAGTACTGACCCGAACCAAGTTCAGATCGAAGTCGGGTAAAAACTGGGTATTGAGTCGATCCAGGCCAATCAAGCCGAGGAAGATAACAATAAACATCATCGCATTCGGGGCGATCCGATGCTTGGCAAAGGCGCTTATAATTCCGGTCATCGAATTCTCCTAGCGCAAAACAAGCGAGTTGGGCGTGCTGGCAACGCGCACCGCCAGACCCTGGGCGGCTTCTTGCAATCGGGTCGCTAACACAGTGCTACCGTCCAGATCGCCGGTTACCAAGCGCCAGAGCTCACCGTCTTGCAAGCGGTCGCCGACCATCTGCACCGGAATCCGGACCAGGGCATCATTCTCGACCCGGTAAACGTATTGGTCGCTGTAAACCGCGGTTTGCGGTACGGCGAAGGCCTCGACTCGGGGCAGATCAACCCACAAGCGATAATAGCGATTAAGCACTAAGGTATTAGCTCCCGGGTCAGTGGCGAAGAACAGCCGCAGGCTGCCGCCATCGGAGGCAGGGTCGACATAGGACAGCGCCACGCCGACGGTCTCAACATCGGCCTGGTTAGCCATTTGGGCATCAAGTGCCAGAATGCCATTGAGCCCACTCAATAGATCGACACCGGCCAAGCTGCTTGCCGCGGCCCATGCCACGAGTTGTTGCTGATCGGGATCCACGAGGGTCAGTAGCGCCGCGCCAGACTGAACCTGCGCGCCGACCTGGACCAGCACACGCGACACGCGGCCAGCAAAGGGCGCGCTAATGGTCGCCTCGGCTAAGGCTTGTTTTGCTTGATCGAGTTGACTGTCGAGCTCGACCCCTTGAGCCTGATACTGCTGATCCACGAGACCGAATCGTGCTATTGCCAGCTCGCGATTTTGCAATGCTAGAAGTTGATTCTGGTAGGTGCGCTCAACCACTTCCATTTCAGATAAGGACGTGAGGTTTCGGGCCTTCAGGTCAGTAAGGCGCTCAACGCTGCGCCGAGCGATGGCGACCAGATTGCGTTCGATGGCCAGCGCCTTCTCATTGCTGTCGAACTGCTGCGCTTCGAGTGCGCGCCGGGCATTTAAATCTTGTCGTCGTGCGGTCAGTTGATCGACCTGACGGGTCAAGGCGCGGGTATCCAGTTCGATCAGAACCGCACCGGCCTCGACGCTATCACCTTCTTGGACTCGGACCGCCAACACATCGGCACTGGCCGGACTGGTTACCGATACCTGCTGCCGGCTCTGCAGCTGACTGTAGAGCTGCATCTGCGGTGCGTAAAATTGAGCGATGGGCGCCAAGGCCGCCACCGTCGGTGCATCGAGCAAGGGGTCCACGACCACGCCAGCCTCTGGTTTACCTGCGCGGGCGACCGGATTGGACATTAACCAGCTGCCTACTGCAGCGCCAACGATCAAAACCAACAGGGGATACAACCAGCGACGCCAGCGAATAGCCATACAAACTCCAAAAAATATTTAAGATTATTCTAACATACGCCGGTCAAAGCAACTTGGATGGCAAAATAAGACAATAGGCACTCCCATCGGCGATTCTTTTGGGTACACTAGCCGCAGTCCGCGCCGTTGGCGGTTTTCCGTAAAATCAGGGTATTAGATGAAGGTTTTTGACCATATTCCGAAAGTTCGCCCGATCACTGCGTTGCTCGATACGATCGACTGCCCCGCCGATCTAAAGCAACTGGCAGTGCACCAATTACCGCTTCTGGCCGATGAATTGCGGGCCTATCTGCTGTACAGCGTCGGTCAGTCTGGTGGGCATTTTGGCGCCGGTTTGGGCGTTGTTGAACTGACCATTGCCTTACACTATGTCTACGACACGCCGGCGCAAAAACTGGTTTGGGATGTCGGCCATCAGGCTTACCCGCATAAGATCTTGACCGGGCGCCGCGAGCGCTTGCCAACCATCCGCCAGGAAGGCGGCCTGCATGCCTTCCCGCACAGGGCCGAAAGTGAGTTCGACACCTTTGGTGTCGGCCATTCCAGCACCTCGATCTCTGCTGCACTTGGCATGGCCATTGCCGATCGTTTACAGGGTCGGGACCAACAGGCGATTGCGGTAATCGGCGATGGCGCCATCACCGCCGGCATGGCCTTCGAGGCACTCAATCATGCCGGCCATGACGGCGCCAATATACTGGTGGTGCTAAACGACAACGATATGTCGATCTCCGAAAACGTCGGTGCACTGAACCGCGCCTTCTCACGAGTATTCTCATCCAAGACTTACTCTCATCTGCGCGAAAACAGCAAGAAGGTACTGAAAAACCTGCCGCCGATGCTGGAGTTTGCCCGCAAGGCCGAGGAGCATATGAAGGGCATGGTCGCCCCCGGCACTCTGTTTGAAGAACTCGGCTTTAACTATGTTGGCCCGGTCGATGGCCACGATGTCATCGAACTGGTGCAGACCCTGAGCAATATCAAGACCTTTAAGGGACCGCAGTTTTTGCACGTCGCGACCCAGAAGGGTAAGGGCTTCTTACCGGCGGAAAATGAACCGATCAAATACCACGCCATCAATAAGATTGAGCGCCAAGCACCCACCGATGTCGTCAAAGGGCCTGCTAAACCCAAATATTCCAGTGTCTTTGGCCAATGGCTGTGCGATATGGCCGCGCACGACAAGCACCTGGTCGGTATTACCCCGGCGATGCGCGAAGGCTCCGATATGGTGGCCTTTTCGGCACGCTATCCCGAGCGCTATCACGATGTCGCAATCGCTGAGCAACACGCGGTGACGGTTGCCGCGGGCATGGCCTGCACCGGCCTGAAGCCAGTGGTGGCGATCTACTCGACCTTTTTACAACGCGCCTACGATCAGCTGATTCACGATGTCGCCCTGCAAAACCTGAATATCCTCTTTGCCATCGACCGGGCCGGACTGGTCGGTGAAGACGGCCCGACGCACGCCGGCAGCTTTGACTATACCTTTCTGCGCTGCGTGCCCAATATGGTGGTCATGGCTCCGAAAGACGAAGCCGAGTGCCGACAGATGCTCAGCACCGGCTTTATGCACCCGGGTCCGGCGTCGGTGCGCTACCCACGCGGCACCGGTCCCGGGGTTGAGATCGCCGATGACCTGACCTGCCTGCCCATCGGCCAGTCTGAGACCTTACGCCAGGGCCGTGGCGTCGCCATCCTGGCCTTTGGCAGCATGGTTGCCCCCTGCATAGAGGTGGCCGAACAACTCGATGCTACGCTGATTAATATGCGTTTCGTCAAACCGATCGACCGGGCTGCCATTATTTTGGCCACTCAGCAGCATGCGCTGATCGTCACGGTTGAAGAAAACACCATTATGGGTGGTGCCGGTTCCGCCGTCACCGAGGTGCTCAGCGCCGAGCGCATCCTGTGCCACTGTTTGCAGCTGGGTTTGCCCGATGCCTATACTGACCACGCACCACCGCAGCGCATGCTAGCAGCCGTGGGCCTGGACAGTGCCGGCATTCTGCGCTCGATACAACAACGTCTCACGGAGGCCTAAATATGCCGATCATCCTGCTAATTGTGCTAATCCTAGGACTGTTGGTCGGGCCGGGCCTATGGGTGAAGCGGGTTTTGGCGCGCAACAGTCGGGTGCGCGACGATCTATCCGGTACCGGCGGTGAGCTGGCCACCCATCTGATCAAACGTTTTGAGTTGAGTGAGGTGTCGTTGGAGCTGACCGAGTTGGGTGACCACTACGACCCGGAGAGCAAAACCGTCCGCCTGACCGATGCGGTTATGAACCAGAAGAGTCTAACCGCGATCGCCACGGCGGCCCACGAGTTCGGCCATGCGTTGCAACATGCCAAGGCCTACCGTGCGCTGACCACTCGCACGGTACTGGCCAAGCAAGCTGTTAAGATACAGCGCTTAGCCGGCATGGCGGTGTTTGTAATTCCGCTGCTGGCCATGGTGCCGGGGCTGGCCCCAGTGGCACGACTGGTATTGGTCTTCTTTATTGGCTCAATGTTCTTATCGACCATTATTCATTTTGTCACCCTGCCGGTCGAATTCGACGCCTCATTCGGCCGAGCACTGCCGATCCTGAGCGAAGGCAATTATGTCTCGGATCGTGATATGCAAAAGGTGCGCACCATTCTGCTCGCCTGCGCGCTGACCTATGTCGCCCAGGCACTCTTGGGTGTGCTAAATTTCACTCGTTGGTTTGCCTTACTAAGGCGCTAAGCGCTCATGGCCGCAAGACCAACACAGCTCAAACGCGCCACCATTCTGTTCGCCGCACGCACCACAAAACCACTCCTCCACCTCCATGCCGGTAGCTTCCTCAATCAGCCGCTGAGC
>JBLHFL010000044.1:0-11546 GCA_047618105.1 Granulosicoccus sp. | reverse complement strand
CGTTGGACGGTGGGACGCCGATCTATAACCTAACCATTGAATCGGTATCGGCAACGACCTTTGAAGTGCGCGCGGTTCGGGTCGCCGGCCAGCGCATGGCGAACGACGACTGTGGCGATTTCACCTACACCCAAACCGGCCGCAAAGATCAGGTGAACGAGACTGAAATCTGCTGGTAGACCCAGACCTTAACGGTCACAGCGTGCCACCTGCCAGCGCTGGTGGCTGAAACGCATGGGCTGCTGCTGGTCATTGCGTCGGCTATGAAGTTTGGCGCGGCCTAAAATATTAATCGTCATATGGTAGGCCGTTTTATCGAGCTCGCCCAATGGGCATAGGGTGAACCCGCTGGCCATACCGAGATAGGTATTGTCGCCGCGGATATCGCCAAACCGGAAGTAGGGCTGGCCCAGATTGTAGTAACCGAAGCGGGTCTCCGCCTTGGGCAATAGGACCCGCAGTATTTTCTCATCAGGGTCTAGTATTTTATTACGGTTCGAGTCGGTGAACAGGGCCCATTCCTGATGCATATCGTCGTCGCAGCGATTCGCTTGCAATGGGCAGAGGGTGACCAACGAATTTTCCAATGCGGCAGAGGCCCTAGCAAAGCTAAAAAGTTGTAGCCAACGTTTTTTTTCTTGATAGGCGCTATAGGATTGGCTCAGCTCTGTGAGTCTGGGTAGGGAGGTACCGGTGACAATCATCACCACCGCAATGACCACCACAAGTTCTATTAGGGTAAAGCCGGTGCGCTGCATTTGCGGTCCCTGCAAATTCAATGTTGCGCTACTGTAACGAAGGTTTATTGAGCCGGTAAAGCAAGGCAGTCCAAGTATAGCTTGGTTAGCCAATCGGGTTAGCAGGGCTATTCCAAGCCGAGTTTTTTCAGTCGATACCGCAATGCTCTAAAGGTAATGCCTAAGCGCTTTGCCGCCGCGGTGCGGTTCCATCGGGTTGCTTCCAAGGCCTGCTCGACGACATTGCGTTCTATATCCATAAGGTAGTCTTCCAGCGACACGCCGTCCGCTCGAGCCGCCAATGTCGCAGGCTCATTAGGCGATGGCTCGGCATTATAACGGCTGTTCAAATTCAGATCGGCGGCGCTGATGGTGTCGTCCTCACACAGAGCAAAAGCCCGTTCGAGGATGTTTTCCAGCTCGCGAACATTGCCGGGGAAGCTATACAGATGGAGTTCTTTTTTCGCCTCAGCGGTTAGCCGGGCCATCGGCAGTTCATAGTTGCCGGCAATACGCTGGAGTATTTGTTGACTCAACAAGGGGATGTCATCGGTACGTTCACGCAGCGCGGGAATCGTTAAGGCAATCACATTGATGCGATAAAACAAATCCTGGCGAAACTCGCCTGCTTCGACCATAGCGTCGAGATTTTTGTGCGTTGCACTGAGAATTCGAACATCGACATCGAGCTCATTTTGAGTGCCGATCGGCCGAACTTTTTTCTCCTGTATCGCCCGTAAGAGTTTGACCTGCATGGCCAATGGCAAATCGGCGACCTCATCGAGAAATAGGGTGCCAGCTTGGGCGGCTTGAAAAAATCCCTGCTTATCTTCGGTTGCCCCGGTAAAGGCCCCCCGCTTGTGACCGAAAAATTCACTCTCCATTAATTCAGAGGGGATCGCACCGCAGTTCACTGCGATAAAGGGTCCCAAGGCACGGGGACCGAGGGTGTGAATTTGACGCGCGGCCAGCTCCTTGCCCGATCCGGACTCACCCTGAATAAAGACCGGCGCCTGACTGACCGCCAGTTTGCGAATTTTTTTCTGCAGCAGTTGCATGGCCGCGGATTGGCCCATGTCTAGGGCTTTGGGATCTATGGCGAGCTCAGGCAGTTGCCCCGCCGGAGGCTTTACCTTCAGTGCCTGGGTGATGAGGTTGCGCAGTTTATTGACATCGAGTGGTTTTGACACGAAATCAAAGGCCCCAGATTTCAGTGACTCGATGGCCAGATCCATATTGCCGTGCGCGGTAATGACCGCGATGGGCGTGTCCGGTTTGGTCTCGGCAACGTAACGCACTATATCCAGGCCATTGCCATCGGGCAGGCGCATATCGGTGAGGATTAAATCCACATCCTGTTGTTTGATAGCCATAATGGCCGACGAGACATCGACCGCACTGCAGCTTGCGATACCCATGCGCATTAGGGTGATTTCGAGCAACTCGCGGATATCCGGTTCATCGTCGATAACTAATACACGTTGGGCGGTCGACATAGGGCGCAAATCCTTTTCTACTGGGTGACTAACGCTCGCTGCGTTGACTGAACGCATGCGGGAACACGATCCGAAAACAACCACCGCGGCGATTTTGTACATAGGACAATTTCAATCGGTTGGCTTCACACAGTTCCTTGGCAATATAAAGGCCTAAACCGGTTCCGCTGTGTTCGGTGGTATAAAAGGGTTCAAACAGATTTTTAATCTGATCGCCGGGGACGCCCAGCCCCTCATCTTCGATATCAAGATAGTATTGCTCGCTGCCCGACAGCTCGCCGGTGCAGAGCCTAAGCCTGCGCTGCCCGACATGCAGACCACTATAATATAGACCATTGTCGATAAGATTGTGCAGCGCCTGTTTGATTTGGTTGATATCGATTTCCATATTGAAATTAACCTCGACGGCAATCTCAATTTGATCCTGGTGACGTTCTGTTTCAAGTTCGCGTTCCGCCAAGCACTGTTCGATTAAGGCGGCCGCAGCGATACTGCTAATTTGTTTCGGCCGTCGGCGCGACAATTCCAGAATGGTCTCGATGATCGTATTGACCCGCTGAGAGTGGGTGTGAATCATCGCCAATAAACGCTTATCGGCTTCTGCCAAGGCCGGTGCTTCATCGAGCAACTGGGCGGCATGGCTGATCGCACCCAATGGGTTGCGTATTTCGTGAGCGATCGAGGCGGTCAGGCGACCAAGCGAGGCCAGTTTCAGCTGTTGCGCCTGTTGCTGCATCCGACCGGAGTCCTCCAAGAAAATAATCAGGTCACTCGTTTGCGTCGTTTGCAGTCGGGCAATATTGACGCTCACCCCTGGATGCTCGGTATCGGCCTGAATCGGTTCGATCTCGTTATGGGGGTTGCGTTGCCAACTGGCCAACCGATCCTGCAGGGACTGGCTGAGCCAGAAAGGGGGGTTGTCGGTCTCCTTGAGTAGGTCGCGCGCGGCATCGTTCATCAAGCGAATTGCGCCCTCGCTGGTGACCACTATGATGCCGGTGCGCAGCCGCTGGACGATCAGCTCATTGAGATGGCGCAGGTCGAGAATGGTATCGGCCTGGACTCGAGCCAGCTGCTCGGTTTTTTTTACCCGTTGGCCAACATATTGTAAGAAGAGCGTCTCGGCAAAATAGCCCAGACCCAGCAAGGCGGCCTGCAATAGATCCCTAGTGGCGCCGTCGAGCGGTAATATTTCGGTATAGACCACACTGGAGGTGGCGGTAGCGGCCACTAACAGGCTCTGCCGCAAGGGTAGGAGTAGCCCCCCGATGCCAACGCTAATCAACATTAGGCTGCCGAAGCCGCTGTCGACGCCGCCGCTGTAACGCAGGATCAGCATCAGCAGTAGGATATCGGTGATCAATAGAACGGTGATCGGTGTTTTCGATAGCTGCTCATTCACCGTTAATAGCATGCCCAGTATGGTCAGGATCAAATAGACCAAGGTCGCCAATTGCATGGACTCAGGGTTGGGGCTGGGCAGCAGCTCTTTTGCGGTCTCCGGTAACAGCGCCAGAACACAGAGGCCGGTCGCCAAGATCAGCCGGAAGATACCAAAAGCGAACAACAGCTGTTGGACGCGAAAAACGGGTTGACTGAGTCGGATGCTAAAGCTCATGTCGGGGCTTCTTTTTCAGGCCCCGGTGACGATAAAGATCACCGGTCGCGGTGTTAATAGGGTAGAAACCTTGTTCTGCGGCGAAACAGGCTTCACAATATGGTAATTACCTCCTTAGAGTAGTCTATGAACATACGTGTGGCGCTGGCCCAGCATCGTTTTCCGGTTGGGGACATAGACGGCAACGTCAGTA
This sequence comes from Granulosicoccus sp., assembly GCA_047618105.1. Classification (GTDB taxonomy): domain Bacteria; phylum Pseudomonadota; class Gammaproteobacteria; order Pseudomonadales; family Natronospirillaceae; genus Reinekea. The sequence continues at coordinate 7,502 of JBLHFL010000044.1, read as the reverse complement.
AAATATTGCTCTTGGCCCAACAGGCCATCGACCAACAGGCCGACATGGTGGTGTTTCCGGAACTGACATTGACCGGTTATCCGCCGGAAGACCTGCTCTTGCGCCCCAGCCTGGGTAAGCGGGTCAGTGATGGTTTACATCGCCTGTTCGACGCCAAACTGCCCATTGCCATCGTCGTCGGTTACCCGCAGCGGGAAGACGGCAAGCTGTTTAACAAGGCGATGGTGATCGACCATGGCCAGGTCATTGCCGACTACCGCAAGCAGCATCTGCCCAACTACCAAGTGTTTGATGAGAAGCGTTACTTTCAAAAAGGCACGCAAACCTGCGTCTTTAGTTTTAAAGGCGCTCAGATAGCCTTGAGTATTTGCGAAGATATCTGGTACGACGGCCCTGCGCGGCGGGCCTTCGAGGCCGGTGCCATGATAAACATCAATATCAATGGCAGCCCCTATTCGATCAATCGCACCGCGGAACGGCATGAGCAGGTGACCAAGGTGGTCAAGCAATGGCCGATGACCACCCTCTATGTCAATCATGTGGGTGGCCAGGATGAGCTGGTGTTCGATGGTGGCTCCTTTGTCGTCAATCCTAATGGTGATGTCGCCCACACCCTAGCGGTGTTTAGTGAGAACCTGGCGCTAGTTGATTTAACCTCGGTAGCGGGCCAATGGTGTGTGGTGACGACCTCGATTGCGCCGGAGCCCTCTAACTCGGCTGCCCTTTACGAGGCGTTGAAAGTCGGCTTGGCCGACTATGTTAATCGCAATGGCTTTTCAGGCATCGTGCTGGGCATGTCCGGGGGCATCGACTCGGCCCTCAGCGCCGCCATTGCCGTCGACGCCCTGGGCGCCGATCGCGTGATGGGGGTGATGATGCCTTACCACTATACTGCCAAGATCTCCCTAGAGGACGCCGAGGCCGAAGCGAAAAACCTAGGCATTCGCTATGAAGTGTTGCCTATAGGCGATGCCTTTGAAACGGCGCTGAGCACCCTAAAACCAGCCTTCGGTGACAAGCCTGTTGATGTTACCGAGCAAAATATGCAATCGCGCATGCGCGGTGTCTTCTTGATGGCCCTGTCCAATAAACTCGGCTTTATGGTGCTGACCACCGGGAACAAGAGTGAGCTGGCGGTTGGCTACGCAACCCTCTACGGCGATATGTGCGGCGGCTATAACTGCTTGAAGGATGTGCCTAAAACATGGGTCTATACCCTATCCAATTGGCGCAATGAACAGAGCCCGGTGATCCCGGAACGGGTCATTACCCGGCCGCCCTCGGCGGAATTGGCACCGGATCAGCTCGATGAGGATAGCCTGCCGCCCTATCCGATACTGGATGAAATTATCGAACGCTATGTCGAACGGGATGAAAGCCTCGATGCTATCGTCGCCGCCGGGTTTGACTATGACACCGTGTATCGGATCGTGCGGCTGATCGACCTCAACGAATACAAACGCCGACAGGCACCAGAAGGGGTTCGGGTCTCCAAGCGCGGTTTTGGCCGCGATCGGCGTTACCCGATCACCCATGGCTGGAAACCAGGAAACTAGCCGTAATGATTAATATTTTATGGGATCTAGACGGTACGGTGATCGACTCGATGGCGGTAATCGCCCGTTGTTTGACTCAAACCTCAGAGCACTTCGACCGTGGCCCCGTGCCGACGGGCCAGATCCGTTCGATGATCGGTCCGGAATTGGGTGTGTCGCTCGGCCGCATATTGGATACCCAAGATGCCGAGCAGATTCAACGCGCGAAAGCGTTTTATCGCTCCTGTTACCAGCACCACTTACACGACAGCCCGGTTTACCCCGGCATGCTCGAGGTGCTGCAGCACTGCAACCGAATCGGTGTACGACAGTTTATAGCCACGGCCAAGTATCAGCTCTATGCCGAACAGATTATCGCGCATAGCGGATTGGCCGAGTTCTTTACCGGGATCTATGGTTCGACCGAAAGCGGTCAATACGGCGACAAGAAAGAATTACTGGCCTGGTTGCTGGCCGAAGAAAAGCTCAAAGCCAGTGAAACGCTGATGATCGGCGATACGGCCTATGATGTCGCCGCAGGACGCCACCATGATCTGACATCACTGGGGGTCTTATGGGGCTATAGTGACGCGCCCACTCTGCTCGCAGCCGGTGCGCACCAATGTGTTGCGGCGCCTGAGGATCTGATGGCGGTGATCAAGGGTTCTACTATGGCGTTTTGCTAGCCTCGCTGGGCGTGCCCGACGGCTCGGTTAAGCCGTCGTTGTGCTGCTGCGATGCTAGCTGATTAGACCCAAGGTTAACAGTTTGACCCACCAGCGGTCTTCGGCCCATTTGGGCGCCTGGTAGCTGCCGGAAGCGAATACCGCATGCTCCGGATAGGTTGTTTGCAGGCGGGTTAGAGTGATCTGTCGATCTTCATCGAGTTCCAGTGCGCCATAGGCTTCTGTTAAGACCACGAGGGCATCTGCTTCGGCGCTAACACCCGGATAGTGTTGAACCACCACCTGAGCGCGTTCCGCGGCGGCAACCCAGGCGCCTCGGCGGATGTAGAAGTCAGCAACAATCAATTCATGGCGCGCCAAGGCGTCCTTCAGGACGATCATCGCGGTCAGGGCCGGATCTCGATAAGCACTGTCCGGAAATTGGTCGCTAAACTCCAGTAGCGCGAAAAAGGCTTTTTGGCCCTGCTCTGGCGATCGCATCGCCGGATCCACCTTGCCAAAAATGCCTCGATTGGCGAGAAACAGTCGGTAGTAGCTCATCGAGCGCAGAAACCAGGCGTAATCGACCGACGGGTAGTCCGGATTCAAGCGGGTAAAGCGATCCGCCTCGATCAGCGCCGTGGCGAAGTCATTGGACTGATAGCGGGCGTAAATTAGATCCAGGGCACTGGCCTGGGCAAAACGGCCAAACGGAAAACGGCTTTGCAGATCGGTTAAACGTTCGATGGCTAAGCTGTAATTGCGTTGGTCGAGATAGGTTTGCGCGGCGTCATAATAGCCCGATTCGGTGTCTTTCACCTTGTTTCCGAACGAGGCGCAGCCGGTTAAGAGGACCACAAACGCCAAAAAGGCTATTTGACTCACTTTTTTTACGGTTTGCGCTACGGTAAACATGCTATATCTCATTAAATCAGTAAAATGACTGCCATTGTAACCACAGGATACCCAAGCCTCCAATGACTGATACCACAGATTCCATCAAGGAAACGAAAATTGTTCCCCTTGACCAAGGGCACAAACGTTTCGATCAGGTAGCTGCACTGCTTTTTGATGACTACTCACGTTCCAGAATACAGAACTGGATCAGTGGCGGGCAGCTGACGGTAGATGGTAAGACCAGACGCAATCGAGACAAGCTGATCGGGGGCGAAACGCTGGTGCTCGACGCTGTGTTAGAGGTAAATGAAGGCTGGGAAGCACAGTCCATTGAACTCAACGTGGTTTACGAAGACGATCAGATCATCGTGATCAATAAACCCGCCGGCCTGGTGGTCCATCCCGGCGCGGGAAATCCAGACGGCACCATGCTCAATGCACTGCTCTATCGCTATCCGGAGCTTGCCTCCGTGCCGCGTGCCGGCATTGTCCACCGGCTCGACAAGGACACCACCGGTCTGATGGTTGTGGCGCGAACGCTACAAGCCCAGACTGGGCTGGCGGAGCAACTGCAAGACCGAAGCATGGGTCGAGAGTATTCCGCCATCTGCATGGGAGTGATGATTTCCGGTGGTACGATCGACGCCCCGATCGATCGGCATCCGAAGCAGCGCACCAAGATGGCTGTTGCGCCTTTGACCATGGGCAAGGAAGCGGTCACCCACTATCGGGTTATTAAGCGTCTGCGCAATCACACCCTGGTGCGCTGCAAGCTGGAAACCGGCCGTACGCATCAAATTCGGGTGCACATGTCGCACATTGGCAATCCAATTGTCGGCGACCCGGTGTATGCCGGCCGATCGCGCCTGCCCAAGGGCGTTACACTCGAGGTTATGACGGTGATGAAGCGCTTTAAACGTCAAGCTTTACACGCCGGTTATTTGGAGCTCATTCATCCGCAAACGGGGCTGCAAATGCATTGGGAAGCAGATATTCCCGCCGATTTCCAAGAACTGCTCGATGAGATGGAAAATGAATTGAAGGTCTATGGTACCGAGTTCGACCTGTGAGTTTTGAGTTTGCGTCCTGGCCCTTACCGGCCAACGTTCAGGCCGGGTGGACCACTCGGCAAGGCGGCGTGAGCCAAGCACCCTTTGGATCTTTTAATCTGGCCCATCATGTCGGTGAGTCACATTCGACGGTCGCCACCAATCGCCGGCTATTGCGCCAGCGATTGCCCGGTGCGCCGACCGTCACCTGGTTGCATCAGACACACACCAATCGCGTCGTCCACGTGGCTGCCGCCGACCCCCAGCAGGGCCAAGACGGCAGTTATTGCACAGCCGTCGGGGCCGCTTGCTGTGTTATGACGGCAGACTGTTTACCGGTGTTTTTCTGGCGCGCCGATGGCACCCAGGTGGCCATAGCCCATGCCGGTTGGCGCGGCTTGGCCGACAATATCCTTTTGGCCACTCTGGCGACCTTTGGCTGGGGTGATCGAGTCTATTGTGGCATCGGACCGGCGATCGGTCCTGAGGCCTTCGAAGTCGGCCCGGAGGTCAGGGCGATGTTCAGCAGTTGGCCTGGCTATGAGCAATTTTTTACGCCGCACGGCAGCAAATACCTCTGTGATCTGGCCGGCTTGGCGGCATCCCAGCTCACCGCAGCGGGCGTTCAACGCGTCTATCGATCGAATGCCTGTACCGTGCAAAATCCCGATCTCTATTATTCCTACCGGCGCGACGGTCAAACGGGTCGCATGGCCAATTTGATTTGGAAAATGGCGCTTTAAGTCGGTTCAGTTGGGCTTGATTCCGGCCCCTTAGCCCTCATTTCTATTTCAGACTTATAAACGTCAGATTAGGGTAATAGTATGCGTATTGATCGTCTTACCAGCAGCTTACAGTTGGCATTATCCGATGCACAGTCGATTGCACTGGGCCAGAACCACAGCTTTATCGAACCGGTCCATCTGCTTATCGCGTTGCTCAATCAAAAAAACACCTCTATATCCGCCCTGCTGAAAAAAGCCGGCGCGAATATGGCTAAATTAAAGACTGCGGCCGATACGCAGTTGCAGCAATTGCCGGAAATAAGCGGGTCCGACGATGACGTGCATATGTCGAATGATCTGGGTCGAGTACTGAATCGAGCCGATAAGTTATCGCAGCAACGTAAAGACCAGTTTATAGCCAGCGAGCTGGTGCTCTTGGCCATGTTGCAGGACCGGTCGCGCATTGCCAAGACCTTGCAGGAAGCCGGACTGGTCGAGCTTGTTTTGCAGCAGGCCATCGACGACATGCGCAATGGCGAGTCGGTGTCCAGTGCCGATGCCGAGGAGAGCCGGCAAGCCTTAGACAAGTATACCGTCGACCTGACCGCTCGCGCCGAAGCGGGCCAGTTGGATCCGGTGATCGGACGTGATGATGAAATTCGTCGGACCATTCAAGTACTGCAACGCCGGCGCAAAAACAATCCGGTCTTGATCGGCGAACCGGGGGTCGGTAAGACCGCCATCGTCGAAGGCTTGGCGCAACGCATCATCAACGGTGAGGTGCCGGAAAGTCTAAAGAATAAGCGTGTGCTATCGCTCGATCTGGCGGCGCTGGTGGCCGGTGCCAAGTTCCGCGGTGAGTTCGAAGAACGGCTCAAGGCGGTATTAAATGAGTTGGCCAAGCAGGACGGCCAGATCATCCTCTTTATCGACGAATTGCATACTGTGGTCGGTGCCGGTAAAGGCGACGGCGCCATGGATGCCGGCAATATGCTCAAACCCGCCCTGGCGCGAGGCGAATTGCACTGTGTTGGCGCGACCACCTTGAATGAATATCGCCAATATATTGAAAAAGACGGCGCCTTGGAGCGTCGCTTTCAGAAAGTCTTGGTCGAAGAGCCCAATGAAGAAGATACCATCGCTATCTTGCGTGGCCTAAAAGAGCGCTATGAAGTGCATCATGGGGTGACCATAACCGATGGCGCTATTATCGCGGCGGTCAAGTTGTCCCAGCGATATATCTCCGACCGCCAGCTGCCCGATAAGGCCATCGATCTGATTGACGAGTCGGCAAGCCGAATCCGCATGGAGATTGACTCCAAACCGGAGTCGATGGATCGACTCGAACGCAAGCTTATACAATTAAAAATCGAGGCCGAGGCGCTGAAGAAAGAAAGCGATCCCCAGGCTCTTTTATCTCTGGCGCGGCTGCATGAATCGATTGCTGAATTGGAACGGGAATATTTCGATCTGGAAGAAATATGGCTGGCTGAAAAGGCTGCCGTGCAGGGCTCGCAGCACGTCAAAGAACAGCTTGAACAAGCCCGAGCCGAACTGGAGGCCGCCCGTCGGGCCAGCGATCTGACTAAGATGTCGGAATTGCAGTACGGCCGCATTCCAGAACTGGAGAAACAACTCGATATGGCCGCTCAGGCCGAGATGATGGATATGCAGTTGCTACAGTATCGGGTAACCGATGAATCGATCGCCAATGTGATTTCGCGCTGGACCGGCATCCCAGTCGACAAGATGCTCGAAGGTGAACGTGACAAACTGTTGCGCATGGAAGAGGTCTTGCATACCCAGTTGATCGGCCAGCATGAGGCGGTGGTCGCGGTATCAAACGCCATCCGTCGCTCACGTTCGGGTCTGTCCGATCCGGATCGACCCAATGGCTCCTTTCTCTTCTTGGGACCAACCGGTGTCGGCAAGACAGAGCTGAGCAAGGCGCTGGCCAACTTCCTGTTCGATACCACGGAGGCGATGGTGCGCATCGATATGTCCGAATTTATGGAGAAGCACTCGGTCGCGCGTTTGATCGGCGCGCCGCCGGGTTATATCGGTTACGAGGAGGGGGGTTATTTAACCGAGGCGGTGCGCCGCAAACCGTACTCGGTGATCCTGCTCGATGAAGTCGAAAAGGCCCATGGCGATGTCTTTAATATACTGTTGCAGGTACTCGATGACGGTCGCCTGACCGACGGGCAGGGTCGCACCGTCGACTTCCGCAATACTGTTATTGTGATGACCTCCAACCTGGGTTCGGAGCAGATCCAACAGCTCTCGGATGCGGCCCAGTATGATGAAATGAAAGCCGCGGTGATGACCGTCGTGGGGGACTATTTTCGACCGGAGTTTATCAACCGCCTCGACGAGGTCGTGGTCTTTCATCCGCTCGCGCGTGAGCAGATACAGGGCATCGCGAAAATCCAATTGGCACAGTTGCATCGTCGCCTGACCGAGCAGGAGCTGGGCCTGAGCATCAGCGATGCGGTGCTCGATAAGCTCTGTGCCGCCGGCTTCGATCCGGTCTATGGCGCGCGGCCGCTTAAGCGGGCGATCCAACGTGAACTGGAAAACCCACTGGCGTCGGCTTTACTTAGGGGCGACTTCAGCCGGGGGGATCATATT
>JBLHFL010000043.1:0-11634 GCA_047618105.1 Granulosicoccus sp. | reverse complement strand
AACCATTGAACTTTAAGAGTGACGCCGCCCAGGCCGAATTGGCCGCATTGCAGGCCGATCTGATGGTCGTGGTGGCCTATGGCCTGATTCTACCGCAAGTGATTCTCGACACCCCGCGCCTGGGCTGTGTCAATGTCCATGCCTCACTCTTGCCGCGTTGGCGTGGTGCCGCACCGATTCACCGTGCCTTGCTGGCCGGCGATGCGCAAACGGGCATAACCATCATGCAGATGGATGCCGGACTCGATACCGGCGACGCGCTGGTAACCGTGGCCTGCGATATATTGCCGACCGATAGCAGCGCGATACTGCACGACCGTCTTATTGAACTGGGAGCACCCGCCTTGCTGCAGGCCCTGAACCAGCTGGAAACGGCGGCCACGCAGCCGGTTGCGCAGAATTCGGCCCAGGCGACTTACGCGCACAAGCTGGAAAAGATCGAGGGTCAGATCGACTGGTCACACTCGGCCGAGCAAATCGACCGACAGATTCGCGGCCTGACGCCGTGGCCTGGCGCCTTTACCCAATGGCAGGGTGAGACGGTGCGGTTGCACCAGGCGAGCCTGCCCGGTCAGTCGAGTGAGGCCGCCCCTGGCTCGCTGGTTGCCATGACCAAGGTGGGCTTCGATGTTGCCACCGGCGACGGGGTGTTGCGGATCGAAAAGCTGCAATTACCCGGTAAAAAAGCCATGAGCGCCAGCGATCTGCTCAACGCCCGACGCGACCAATTTATCGCCCACCCACAGTTCAGCAACCCGGCCATCCTATGAAGTCTATTCGCTATATCGCCGCCGACATCCTGCTAAATGTCGTCGACAACGGCCGCTCGCTCAGCCACGAGTTGCCCGCCGCCCTCGCCGAGCTCGATCCGGAACAGCACGCTTTCCTGCAACAGCTGGTCTATGGCAGTGTGCGCTACTATTTCGCGCTCGATGAACTGATCAACCAGCTGGTCGAAGACCCGCTGCGCGATAAGGAACGATTGCTGCATATGGTGCTGGCCATCGGTATCTATCAGCTCTGGCAATTGCAGGTCGCCGAATACGCGGCCATCAATGAGACCGTAGCGGTCACGGTCGAGGCCGATCGGCAGTGGGCAACCGGATTGGTGAACGGCACCTTGCGGCGTTTTCAGCGCGAACGCGGTGCGATGCTCGCCGATCTGCGTCGGGCCGAGGCCATGCCGGGTTGGTTAAATAAGCGCCTGCGCCAGGCCTGGCCGGAGCAGTATCATCAGATCTGTGCCGACTCAAACCAGTTGGGGCCAATGACTCTGCGCGTCAATCAGCGCCACGGCACGCGAGACGCCTGGCTGGCGCAGGCCAATGAGCAGGGCTTTGAGGCGCATGCCTGTGCCCATTCAGAAGTCGGTGTGACCCTGGCAGCGCCAGCACCGGTGCTGGCGCTGCCGGGCTTTTCCGCCGGTGCCGTCTCGGTTCAGGACGAGGCCGCCCAGCTCTGTGCCCAGCTGTTGAATGTAACGGATGGTGAGCGAGTGCTCGATGCTTGCGCCGCGCCGGGTGGCAAGACTGGCCATCTGCTCGAAAGTGCGAGCATCCAATTAACCGCGTTGGACGTCGACCCCAAACGCCTCGACCGGGTCGCCGAAAACCTAGAGCGCTTGCAACTCAGTGCTCAACTGACCGCAGCGGATGCCGGCGATGTGTCGAGCTGGTGGGACGGTGAGCCGTTTGACGCCATTCTGGTCGATGCCCCCTGTTCGGGCACCGGGGTGATCCGTCGCCACCCCGATATCAAGTTGCTGCGTAAAAATACCGATATCAAGGCGTTGGGCTTGGTGCAGAAAAATCTTCTAACGCAACTCTGGGGCACGCTCAAGCCCGGCGGTCGCTTACTCTATGCGACCTGTTCCATCCTACCGGATGAGAACAGCCAGCAGATCTCGGCCTTTCTGGCAGCGCACGCCGACGCTGCCTTGGTCGAATTACCCCTGACCGGCGATGTGCCGACGCCCACTGGCGTGCAATGGTTGCCGCAAGCCGGCGGTCACGATGGCTTTTTCTATGCGCTGCTGCACAAGGCACGTTAGGCTAACGCAAGACCGGGCTGGCCAGATACGATGGTCGCGCTTAGGCCTCGTCTTTGTTGGCCTGGGTCGGTAACATAGGCTAATCAGGTCAAATAGGTTGGCTGCTGCCCGCTAAGCCTCAGCCCACTCGACAACATTACGTTCTAGGACAATGCCATTGAAAATCATTTTGCTCGGAGCCGGACAGGTCGGGAGTTCACTGGCAGAGAATCTTGCCTCGGAAGAAAATGACATCACCGTGGTCGATACCGATGGTAACCGCTTGCGCGAATTGCAAGATCGGATCGATATTCGTACCGTGATCGGCCTGGCGTCGCTGCCCGATGTGTTGCAACGGGCCGGGGCCGAAGATGCTGATATGTTGATTGCCGTGACCAATAGCGATGAAGTCAATATGGCCGCCTGTCAGGTGGCTTTTTCTCTATTTCGCACCCCGACCAAGATCGCACGCATCCGGGACCCGCAGTATATTCGCGAAAGCGATAAGCTGTTCAGTCAGGATGCCTTTCCGATCGACGTGCTTATCAGCCCCGAGCGCTTGGTAACCAACTATATCCAACGCCTGATCGAAACCCCCGGCGCGCTGCAGGTGCTCGACTTTGCCGGTGGCAAATTGCAGCTGGTCGCGGTTAGGGCGATCCACGGCGGCTTGCTGGTCGGCCAAGAATTACGTTTTCTCAAGCACCATATGCCCTCAGTTGAAACTCGAGTTGCGGCCATTTTCCGCAAGGGTCGGGCCATCGTGCCGGAAGGCTCGACGGTCATCGAAGCCGATGATGAGGTCTTCTTCCTCGCTGGCACCAGCGATATTCGCGCCGTGATGAGTGAGTTGCGGCGCAAGGAAAGCAGCTATAAGCGCATCGTGATCGCTGGGGGCGGTAATATCGGTTACCGGTTGGCACGGGAAATTGAGGCGCGTTATTCGGTTAAGGTCCTGGAGCACAGCGAGGATCGCTGCCAATGGTTGAGTAATCATCTTAAGCACGCCATCGTGTTGCGCGGTGACGCCTCCGATCAGGAGCTGTTGCTCGATGAAAATATCGAAGACACCGATCTATTTATCGCCGTAACCAACGACGACGAGGCCAATATTATGGCCTCCTTGCTCGCCAAACGTTTGGGCGCGCGCAAGGTGATGACCCTGATCAACAACACCGCCTATGTCGATCTGGTGCAGGGCGGCGATATCGATATCGCCATTTCCCCCTCCCAGTCGACCATTGGCAGCCTGCTGACCCATGTGCGCCGTGGTGATATCGCCAATGTCTATTCGTTGCGCCGGGGTGCAGCCGAGGCGATCGAGGCGGTTGCGCATGGTGATATTAAAACCTCCAAAGTGGTCGGCCGGGCGGTCGAAGATATCGACTTGCCAGAAGGGTGCTCGATTGGCGCCGTGGTGCGCGGCGAAGCGGTCATCATTGCGCACGACCACACTATTATCGAAACCGGCGATCACGTGATATTGTTTCTGGTTGATAAGCGCCGGACGTCTGATGTCGAAAAGCTGTTTCAGGTCGGCTTTAGTTTTTTCTAATGGTTTATTTTCATATCTTGATTACAGGCTGACTGACTCCAATGCAGTATCGTTTGACCCTAAAAATTCTCGGTCTTTTACTGATGGTATTCAGTCTCTCGATGCTGCCCTCAATTCTGGTTTCGCTCTACTACGAAGACGGCTCGCATAATGCGTTTATCTTCGCCTTTCTAATCGTCATCTGCGTGGGCTTTGGCATGTGGTTACCGGTGCGCCATTGGCACCGAGAAATGCGCACCCGGGACGGCTTTTTTATTACCGTGATGTTCTGGATTGTCTTGGCAATCGCCGGTTCGATTCCCCTGTTCTTGGCACCCTCAGTCAACCTCAGTTACACCGATGCCTTCTTTGAATCCTTGAGCGGCCTTACCACCACCGGTGCCACGGTGATTACCGGGATCGATATACTGCCCAAGAGCATTCTCTTCTATCGTCAGCAACTGCAATGGCTCGGTGGCATGGGTATTATTGTGTTGGCCGTCGCTGTGCTGCCCATGTTGGGCGTCGGCGGTATGCAGCTGTATCGCACCGAAACCCCAGGTCCGGTTAAGGACAGCAAGCTAACACCGCGCATCGCCGAGACGGCCAAGGCGCTCTGGTATATCTATTTGACCCTGACCATCGTCTGCGCGCTGGCCTATTGGGCGGCCGGCATGTCCGGCTTTGACGCGATCGCCCACAGTTTCTCCACGGTCGCGATCGGCGGGTTTTCCACCCATGACGCCTCGATAGGCTTCTTCGACAGCGCGGCGATTGAAATGGTCGCGGTGGTCTTTATGTTGCTGGCGGCGGCGAATTTTGGCCTGCATTACGTCGCCTGGAATGCCAAGTCGTTAAAACACTATTTCGCCGATCCGGAATACCGCTTCTTCTTAGTAATTGCGGCCATCCTAGTGGCCATCACGGTATTTGTACTCTGGGTTACTCAAACCTACAGCAATACCGGCTCACTGCGTTACGGTCTGTTCGAAGCAGTGAGTCTATTGACCACCACCGGCTTCGGTACCGCGGACTTCTCGACCTGGCCGTTGTTTGCGCCCTTTATGCTCTTTATGGCTTCCTTTATCGGCGGCTGTGCCGGTTCCACCGCCGGTGGTATGAAGGTGATTCGGGTGATGCTGATCTTGAAACAGGGCATCCGAGAAATTAAACGCCTGATCCATCCGAAAGGGGTCTTTACCGTCAAGGTGGGTAATCGCCGCGTCGACGACCGGGTGGTTGAATCGGTTTGGGGCTTTTTTAGCGTCTACATCATGTCCTATGCGGTGATCTTCTTTGGCCTGCTGGCCACCGGCCTCGACTTCGAGACCACCTGGTCCGCTGTTGGCTCCTCGCTCAACAACCTCGGACCCGGCCTGGGCCAGGTGGCGAATGACTACGGCACCATCCCGTCTACCGCCAAATGGCTGCTGTGCTTCGCCATGCTCCTGGGTCGACTGGAAATCTTTACCCTGCTGGTGTTACTGACGCCGCAATACTGGCGCTCCTGAACCGTACGCAGCGATACGGCCGCACTCATCGGAGCCAGGCGTATCGACGCAACTGCCACATGACCCCCGCTACTGGCCTGTGTATAATGGCTGGCCCTGTTCCAACCATTGCCATTCATCGGGTAACGTGAGAAGACCATCGTGACTATAGAGACAACAGCACAGACGAGAACCTTTCAAGGATTGATCCTGACCCTGCAACAATACTGGGCCGACCAAGGCTGCGTGCTGATGCAGCCGCTCGATATGGAAGTGGGCGCGGGCACCTCGCACCCGGCCACTTTCTTGCGGGCCCTCGGTCCGGAAACCTGGAATGCCGCCTATGTGCAGCCGTCACGCCGGCCGACTGACGGTCGTTACGGTGAAAACCCCAACCGTCTGCAGCACTACTATCAATTCCAAGTGGTTCTCAAACCCCATCCCGATAACATTCAAGAGCTCTACCTGGGGTCCTTGAAGGCACTGGGCATCGACCCAACCGTCTATGATATCCGCTTTGTCGAAGACAACTGGGAAAACCCGACCCTGGGTGCCTGGGGTCTGGGTTGGGAAGTCTGGCTCAATGGTATGGAAGTGACCCAGTTCACCTATTTCCAACAGGTCGGCGGGCTGGAATGCTATCCGGTGACCGGTGAGGTGACCTATGGTCTGGAACGTCTGGCCATGTATATTCAAGGTGTCGACAGCGTCTACGATCTGGTCTGGACCGTGGGCCCCGATGGTACACCGGTGACCTATGGTGATGTCTTTCATCAAAACGAAGTCGAGCAATCAACCTACAACTTCGCCCATGCCGATGTCGCCGAACTGTTTCATCAGTTCGACTACCATGCCGCCGAGGCGCAGAAGTTGATCGACCTGGACCTGCCACTGCCGGCTTACGAGCAAATTCTCAAATCCGGTCATACTTTTAACTTGCTCGATGCCCGCAAGGCGATCTCGGTGACCGAACGGCAGCGTTATATCCTGCAGATTCGTACCCTGTCGCGCCTGGTGGCGCGCAGCTATTTCGACTCTCGCCTGAAACTGGGCTTCCCCCAGGCACCTGCTGCCTTGCGCGATGAGGTGATCGCCAAAGAAGCGGCTGCCGCGGGAGAGACGAAATGATGACGCAAGCCGATTTTCTGATTGAGCTGGGCACCGAAGAGTTGCCACCCAAAGCCCTGAGCACCCTGATGAACGCCTTCGCCGAGGGTATCCTCGAGCGCTTGAGCAGGGCCGGCCTGAGCTTTGATGCCAGTGTGCGCTATGGCGCCCCGCGGCGTCTGGCATTGCATATCACCAACTTGCAGTTGCACCAACCCGATGAACAGATTGAACGGCGCGGTCCCGCGCTTAAGGCCGCCTTCGATCCGGCCGGTGAGCCGACCAAGGCCGTGCTCGGCTTTGCCCGCTCCTGCGGCGTTGAGGTCAGCGATCTGGTCAAGCTGGAAACCGATAAGGGCGCTTGGTTGGTCTACCAGGGTACCAAGGCCGGCCAGGCGACCGAGGCGCTGTTGCCCGGCATCGTGCAGCAGGCGCTCGACAACCTGCCGATTGCCAAACGGATGCGTTGGGGCAGTCGGCGCGATGAGTTCGTCCGCCCGGTGAAATGGCTACTGATGCTGCTCGGTGATCAGGTTGTCCCGACCACCGTCTATGGCGTTGCAGCCGGCAACGTGACCCGTGGCCATCGCTTTCACGCGCCGGTCGAACTGGTGGTGCCGAACCCGGCCGCCTATGCCGACCTGCTGCGCAGTGAAGGCAAGGTCATTGCCTCCTTTAGTGAGCGCCATGAGCTGATCGAAACGGCCGTAAAACAGGCCGCGCAGGCCAAGGGCTTAATCGCCGTGATCGATCCGGACCTGCTCGATGAGGTGACCGGTCTGAACGAATGGCCAGTGGCCTTAGTCGGTCAGTTTGAAGCGCGTTTTCTCGACGTGCCGGCCGAGGCGCTGATGTCGTCGATGGAAGAACACCAAAAATATTTCCCGACCGTCGATGCCCAAGGTGCGATTCAACCCTATTTTATCTTTATTGCCAATATCGACAGCAGCGACCCCGCGCTAGTGATTGCCGGCAATGAAAAGGTTATTCGACCGCGCCTGGCCGATGCCGCCTTTTTTTGGGAAACCGATAAGAAAACACCGCTGGTCGAGCGCGTTGAGCGCCTGAAGACCTTGATGTTTCAGCAGCAGCTCGGCAGCGTATTCGATAAGAGCCAACGGCTACAAAGCATTGCCGGTTTTATCGCCGGTCAGATTGGCGCCTCGGTCAGCGCCGCCGAACGCGCTGCGCTGTTGGCCAAGGCCGATCTGGTCACCGATATGGTGTGCGAGTTTACCGACCTGCAGGGTATAGCAGGGCACTACTATGCCCTAGCCGATGGTGAGCCCGAGGCCGTCGCGGCCGCTATCTTGGAGCAATACAAGCCCGCCGGTGCCGGCGACGATCTGCCTCAGTCGCGTGAAGGTATGGCCTTGGCCTTAGCCGATCGCTTGGACAATTTGTCCGGTTTGTTTGGTATCGGCCAACCACCGACTGGCACCAAGGATCCCTTTGCCTTGCGTCGGGCCGCCGTCGGTGTGTTACGGATTCTGGTCGAGCGGCAATTGCCGCTGGATCTGGTCACCCTGGTTGAATTTGCCGCCGCGCAACATGGCAACTTGCCCAAGCAGGACACAGTGGTCGCCGATGTGGTCAGCTATATTCTCGACCGCTTCAGCGCCGGTTATCACGACGCCGGGTTCCGCACTGAAATCTTCCAAGCCGTGCGCGCCCTGAACCCGACCCAGCCCTACGATATCGATTTGCGCGTGCGAGCGGTTGTCGCCTTCAGTCAACTCGATCAGGCCGCCGCCTTGGCTGCCGCCAATAAGCGGGTGTCGAATCTGCTGGCCAAGGTCGAAGGCCCGGTCGACACACCCGTCGATCCAAGCCTATTTACTGAGGCGGCCGAGGCCGAGCTGTTTGCGGCCCTGGAGGCGGTCACCAGTAGCGTCACCGAGGCCGTTCAGCAGAGCCATTATGGCTTGGCCCTAACCGAACTGGCGGGGCTGCGCGATGTGGTCGATAGCTTCTTCGACCAGGTCATGGTGATGGCCGATGATGCCGCTGTGCGCGCTAATCGCTTGGCCTTATTGGCCAAGCTGCGCGGTCTGTTTCTGCAAGTTGCGGACATATCCGTTCTCTAACACGGAGCCAGTGGCCCTATGCCTGAATTACCCGAAGTTGAAACCACCCGGCGGGGCGTTGAGCCCCACCTGGTGGGTCGTACCATCAATCGCATGGTGGTTCGGGATGCCCGCTTGCGTTGGCCGATTCCCGATGAGCTGCCGGCTTGGGCGCAAGATCAGGTTATAGTGCGCGTCGAGCGGCGCTCCAAATATCTTTTCCTCGTTCTAGAACGCGGGACTGTGTTGGTCCATCTGGGTATGTCGGGCAGCTTGCGCATCCTGCTCGATGACCTAACGCCCACTAAGCACGACCATGTCGATCTGGAGCTTGATAATGGCACCCGCCTGCGCTATCACGACCCGCGCCGCTTCGGTCTGTGGCTCTATACCGAAGCCGACGTCCACGGCCATCGCCTGATTGAAAATCTGGGCCCTGAACCGCTCACCGACGCGTTCGACTTCGACTATCTCTATCCCCGCACACGCAAACGTAAGACCAAGATTAAGACTCTACTGATGGATGCCAAGTTGGTCGTCGGGGTGGGGAACATCTATGCCAACGAGGCGCTGTTCCTAAGCGGCATCACCCCGCACAAGCTCGCCGGACGATTGACCAAGGCGGAATGCCGCAGCCTAGTCAGCAATGTTAAATCCTTGTTGGCGATGGCCATCAATCAGGGCGGCACCACGCTCAAAGACTTCGTCGGTGCCGATGGCAAGCCGGGCTATTTCGCCCAATCGCTCAATGTCTATGGCCGAGCCGGGCTGCCCTGTCGGCGTTGTGCCACGCTTATTAAGGAAGTGCGCACCAATAACCGCAGTACCTGCTACTGTCACCAGTGTCAGTCCTAGTCTTAAACGGGCACCAATCGGAATGGCCTACTGCCGTTCGTTTCACTAGGTCCATTGGCGACCGGTAACCGTAAAAGCTAGCTCAGCCGAGCCCACACCTAATCGAGGCCACTATGAAATTAGACGATATACGCCGTGAATATACCCAAGCCGGGTTAGACCGGGAACAATTGGACGACCATCCGATGGTGCAGTTTGAGCGTTGGTTGGAGCAGGCCCTGGCCGCCGATTTAAATGCCGATCCGACCGCCATGTCGTTGGCCACCGTCGATGCGCAGGGTCAACCCAGTGCTCGGATTGTGTTGCTTAAAAATGTCGATCAACGCGGCTTTGTCTTCTATACCAATCTGGAAAGCCATAAGGCCAACGACATGGCCGGTAACCCCAAGGTGTGTCTGCACTTTGCCTGGACGCCGCTGGAACGCCAGGTGGTGGTCTATGGTCGGGCAGAAAAGCTGTCGCTGGCCGAGTCGACTAAGTACTTCCTCAGCCGGCCACGCAACAGCCAATTGGCCGCTTGGACCAGTCAACAGAGCCGTACCATCGGGTCGCGCAAATTGTTGGAGCAGGCATTCGAGCAAATCAAACATAAGTTCGGCGAAGGGGAAATACCGATGCCGGCCTTTTGGGGGGGCTATCGCGTAGTGCCCACTCAAATCGAATTTTGGCAGGGTCGCGGGGCGCGTCTGCACGATCGCTTTATGTATCGGGCCGATGGTGAGTCTTGGCAGCTCGATCGCTTGCAGCCCTAAGCAATCAAGCCTATACATTAGAAAAAAGTGACTAGAGTAAGGGTCTTATATCGATAACCATCTGGCTCTAAACGAGCCCGCTACGAGCGGCTTTGTTGCTCCGAATCTATTGGTTATTAAGGTCCGCTAGATAATGTCGATTTTTTTGGCGCTGGCCTCAACCGCCGCCTCTACCGTGCCAATCTTATCGACGCCGTCCCACTCGACCAGTAGGGCACCCGTAGCCGCGGGTACCGCGATCAGCAACCCACCATTGGTCTGTGGGTCGAGCAAACAGGCCAGTAACGCCGCGCTCACCGAGCCCACCCGGCAATCGAGTAACAAGGGCTGCAACTGTGGCCAGAGGCTTGACTGCACACCCTGTTCGCTGAGCGCTAAGGCGTCGACCATCAAGGGCACCGCGGCACTGTCGAGCACAACTGTGCAGTCGGTTTGTCGCACCATCTCCAGCAAATGGCCCACCAGACCAAAGCCGGTCACATCGGTCGCGGCGTGCACCGGATGATCCTGCAACGCGATAAAGAAATCTCGATTCGACGCCAGCAGATGCTGCCAGAGGTCAGCCCTTGCAGCGGTCGAGGCGATATTCTGCTGGCCGGCGGCCAGTAAAATGCCACTGCCCAAGGGTTTATTGAGCAGCAGCCAATCACCGTGCTGGAGGCCGGATTTCGGCCAGCGTCCCGATCCGGCGCCATTGACCACCAACGCGACATGGGTTTCCTGCCCTTCGCTGCTGTGTCCACCGATCAGGGTCGTCTCGTGGTGAATCAGGGTCTGGCTGATCCCGGTCATCAAGCGCGTGAAGTCACGCTCGAGTAGCCGTGGATGGCTGAACGCCAAATTGGCCCAGACCTGAGCACTGGTCGGGGCGATGCCCATGGCATAGAGGTCATTGATGGCGTGATGGGTGGCTACCACGCCGAGCCGATAGAGGTCATCGGTGAAGGCTCGGAAGCCATCTAAGCTCTGCCAAACCGGTTGGTCGGCGATGCGCAGCGCAACGGCCGCATCTTCGGCTTGGGTCAGATCGGCAGCCAGTTCGGCGCGCGGATAAAGCGGTAAATTTCGCAAGGTCTCGGCCAATAGACCCGGACCGACCTTGCTGCCGCAACCGGCACAGTGCATCGGCTCAGTCATGGTCATGTCGTGACCCGGCAGGCCCGACCCGAACAGCGCCATAAATTTGCGGTCGATCGAATCTTTCCAGCGCCAGACCCAGCGTCCAGAAAACCCTATGCCATTGCGCTGCCCGACCGCGCTTTGATCGCCGAGCGAAATAAGCGATAGGAAATCGCGCTGCAGGCCAAGCGGTCTGAGCTTTTGCTGGGCAAAGGCGGCGCGCAGGTTCTTCAGTAGAAACGGCGCTGAGCGCACTGCAAAGACCCCGGCCTTAGGCCGAGGCGAGGCCACCATGGCAGCGACATCGCCACAGGCGAAGACCTCGGCGTGGGAGGTGCTTTGCAGATAGGCGTTGACCGCAATAAAGCCTTGGTCGTCGACCGCCAGCCCAGCCAAGCCGGGCCACATTGGTGCCGCAGCGGGCGTACACCAAAGCGACTTATCCATCGCCAGGCTCTGGCCATCGGTGGCGATCAGCCGGTCGGCGGTGACCTCGGCGACGCGGAAATTGGTCACCCAGTGGATGCCATAGCGTTTTAGCGCCGCGGCCACGGCGCGCTGTACGGCAGGCCCATAAGTGGGCAAGAGCGTGGCGCCAGACTGCACCAGCGACAACTCTAAAGGCCGCCCTTCTCGAGCAAAGCGTGCTGCGATCGCCAGGACCACCTCGATACCCGCTGGA
>JBLHFL010000042.1:0-11754 GCA_047618105.1 Granulosicoccus sp. | reverse complement strand
CAGTTTTTGCTCATTGATATAGGCAGCCCTCAAGCGAGCTCTGAGCAGAGCGGCGGTAATCATGGCAAGGGTTGCAGTAACCAGAATAGTGACGATATTGGATTCCCAATGCGTGAGCATACCTTGGGAGACAACTTCTTTGATGAATTCATAAAGGGTCATGATCACGGCGGTGAAAATAAAGACCTTTAATAGCAGCCAGCGTATAAGTGTGGGCAGTTTTTGCATGACAGGCCTTAGAGAATGATGAAGTTGACCTGTTGTTTTTCAACACAACAGACTTATTTCATCAGGGTAACAGACCATGGATGACAAACATAAGTTCGCCCGTATTTTTACTTATATTGGGTCGATCTCGAGATAGATTCGGTACCCGTTACCACTAGGGTGGCCCGAGTACCATTATGCTGCTGCCAGCTGACGTTAGATCGCTCAAGCGCTGGGCGGCCTCTAGGTCGTCGAAGTTAAACACCCTCGCTTCAGGCAGGCTGAGGCGAGCAGCGGTAACCAAATCGACATGGGCTTGCAGCTGCGGACCGGTTAGATCGGTCGCGCTGTCCTGGTATGAGGTCAGTTTCACTGAGGTGGGCATATCGACACGGGGGTTAAAATGCTCCAATGACGCTGACCCGCCAAGGGTGCCCATCATGCAAACCAGCCCGCCCGACCCAACGCACGACAATGAATCCACCAGTGTGCGGGTGCCGATTAATTCCAGTACGCGGTCATAGGGTTTGAATATAGAGGCGGCAACTTGTGGCGCGACCTGACCATTATCGATCCAGACTTCGTCCGCACCGGCGTGAATCAGATTGGTAATTTGAGCGCTGGTGCGGGTCGTGGCGCCAACCCGTAAGCCCGTCGCCTTGGCTAGTGCCAAGACAATCAAGCCGACGGTTGAGGTGCCACCTCGGATCAACAGGGACTCGGCATCTGCTATGGCTAAGCCAACCTGTAGGGCCCCGTGGGCGTTGCGCACTAGTGCCGGCAGCGCCGCCAGCAGATCCCAAGGCAAACGACTGTTCAGCTGGAACAGATGGGCGTGTGGGATCAGCGCGTATTCGGCGTAAATGTCTACGCAGGGCTCGACCAGGCCGACCCTTAGGGCGGCAATACGCGCTCCAACAGGCAGATTGAGGCCCCCGGCATGGACAACTTCACCGACGCATTCGGAGTGAGTAATATCGACAGCACGCACCCGAATCAGAGCCCAACCGTGTTTGGGGGTCGGTGTGGGTTGCTCTTGGCGCTGCCAATGTGCCGTGCCATAGGTGTTTTTCTTGACCCAGGCCTTCATCGAGCGACCTCCGCGGTCTTGCAGTGCGACCGTTTGCAGAGCGGATTGAGCAGACTCTTGGTAAGCGGCATAGGGACAACTCCCGGTGAGAATTTAAAAGGTCGTCGAGGCGTAATCGCCCCAAAAAACATTGTTGGCCATCATAAATGCGCTCAGTTACCGATAAACGTTGGTAACTGTTGATTTTATCGGCCCTTAGCAGAAGTTTAGTTCAAAAACGCACGCGTCGAAGACGAATATGAGGGCCGAATTCAGATCCAATACCGGGCCCGTTGGCGACTATGGGCACGCTGTGGGTTGCTTATGCCAAGGCACTTTATGACTCTATATTGGTGTTTATCCGAGTTTCGCTCGATTTCTGTAAATTGAGCCCTATAATCGGACCACTTCTCGTTTTTATCCGCTTTATCAGGAATCCCATGAAAAAGACCTTTAGTTTGACCCACCCCAAAATCAATCTGGCCCGTCGGGTGGAAGCGGTCAAACACGAAATTAAGAAATACCAGACGCGTGAGCGCAAGAAGGCCGTGCCGGCCGATACCGATTTTTGGGATTTTGAGTGCAAATTTGGGTCCAGTGAGCAAGACGCTCGCGTGATCCACGTTGCCGAAATCAACAAGGAAATCGACCAACTGGTGGCGGCGGAACAGGACACCTTCTATCTGGAGATTATGGCTGTCGGTCGTCAGCGACAGAAGCTTGCGTCACTTACCCAGCCGGGTGATGACGATGATGATCTCGACGTCACCGGCGAGTAGGCCAGTCTGAACGCGGCATAACGATCCCGCTTTCGTCTGCCGCCACTAACACCCGTTCAGCAAAGCTGAGCAGGTGGCTTCCAACAGCCTGCCAAAGCCTTTGCATACTGCTCGACGACGGTGCTGCGCTCGACCCGCTCAGAATTTCCAGTGAACCGGTGAATCAACCGATTGCGCTTCCGCGCGCGCGACTAATTCCGTATTATCCGGGCCTTGAGCCATTATTCTAAAGTTGGAGTTCCCTGTGTCTAAAATTATCGTTGCTGTTCTGCTGCTGATCATCGCCTCAGTGTTGGTGAATCGTTATTTTACCAACCGTAAATCGGCCGAGGTCAACATTGCTGTCGGCCAGGAATATCTGATCGAGAACCTAAAAAACGTCAATGTGCAAACAACCGACTCAGGCCTGCAATACGAGACGCTGGTGCAGGGCGATGGCACCGTGCATCCTAAGGCGACCGACAAAGTAACAGTGCATTACCATGGCACTCTGATCGATGGCACCGTGTTCGACAGCTCGGTTGAGCGTGGCCAGACCATCAGCTTTGGCCTGAACCAGGTGATCAAGGGTTGGACCGAAGGCGTTCAGCTGATGGTCGTCGGCGACAAGACCCGCTTCTATATTCCCAGCAAGCTGGGCTATGGCACTCAGGCCGCGGGTAAGATTCCAGCCGGTTCGGTGTTGATATTTGAGGTTGAATTGTTCGGCATTAACGAATAATGCATCCCGATGCATGAATTTGAACTGATTCAACGTTGCTTCGCCGACTGGCCCGTGCGCCATGCCCAGGTCTTAACCGGCATCGGTGACGATGGACTGGTCTGGCAAGACCCCCGTCCGCTGGTGATCTCTACCGACACCGCCGTTATCGGTCGTCACTTTCCGGTCGATGCCAGCCCCGAACAGGTGGCCGGTCGGGCCTTTCTGCCCGCGCTCAGCGATCTGGCCGCGATGGGCGCCACCCCAGCCTTCTTTACCCTGGCGCTGACCTTGCCGGCGCGCCTCAATAATGCTTCCGAGCCAAACACTGAGAGCTGGATTCAGGCGTTCGCGACTGAGTTGCGTCGGTTGGCCATCGCGCATAAGTGCATGCTGGCCGGTGGCGATACCACCGCCGGTGAGCAACTGACCTTGACCCTCAGTGTGCACGGCACCTGTGCCCAGCCGGTGTTGCGCAGCGGCGCGCAGGTGGGCGATGCGGTCTGGGTGACTGGGCAACTCGGTCAGGCCGCCGCGGCCCTGCCGTTGATCCTGGCGGGCAATGCTGCGGCGGCGCCACCGGCCTGGTTAGCCGCCTACTGGCAGCCCAAACCGCAAATCGCACTGGCCGAGCAGTTAGCGGTTTTCCTGCACAGCGCCATCGATATATCCGACGGTCTGCTCGGTGATGCCGGCCATCTGGCGCGCAGCAGCCAGGTCGACCTGCACCTGAACCTTAACGCGCTGCCGCTCGATGCCGATCTAGTGGCCCTGGGTGATCGCGGCCTGCAATACGCCTTAGCCGGCGGCGACGACTATCAGCTGTGCTTTACCGCTGGCGTGAATGCCGGCGAGCAGATCGAACGGATCGCCCAATCACTGGGTGTTCGGGTTAGCCGAATCGGCGAGGTAAGGCAAGGCACTGGCCAGTTGCACTGGTATGATGATGACCGAAAACGGGATCTGCCCTGGCAGAGTTTTGAACACTTTTAATAAGAACTTAACTCAACACAACAATTCTGGAGCCCAAACCCATGATAGAACCTATCGAACGCCGCTGGAACAATCACTGGGTGCACTTTTTTGCCTTCGGTTTTGGCAGCGGTGCAGCGCCCAAAGCGCCCGGGACCTTCGGCACCCTGGCGGCCATCCCGCTCTACCTGTTGCTGGCGCAATTGCCGCTCTATGGTTATCTCGCGGCGCTGGTTGCTACCTTTGCCTTTGGTGTCTATGTCTGTGACCGGGCCGCACAGGACATGCAGGTGCACGATCACGGCGGCATCGTCTGGGATGAGTTCGTCGGTTTCTGGATCACGATGGCGTTCTTGCCGGTGCATTGGGTTTGGATCGTTAGTGGCTTTGTGCTGTTCCGGCTGTTCGACATTCTCAAGCCTTTCCCAATCTCCTGGCTCGACAAGCGGGTCAAGGGCGGTTTTGGCATTATGATCGATGATGTCTTGGCGGGTCTGTTTGCCCTAGCGATTCTACAAGCGATCCGCTACAGCTGGTTTTGATGGGTTCGGTTCGGGTTTTCTGCGTGCTGAGTTAAGGTCGGCCACTATTCATAGTGAGTCCACACACGCAGCACCTTGATTATCCGTTCTGACTCGAGTATTCGGTCCTCAGATCGACGGGCATATGGTACGGCTTAGCGTACGGTATGGCGATATACTCACTCCGCGTTGCACGCAGTATGATGAGTTTGATGAATAAATCCTTCAGTCGTGTGTAGAGAGTTTCCAAATGAACGCCCAAAACCCAGGGGTCGACGCTTACTTTGCCAAGCCCCGCCCCCAATTATTCCGCAACTAAAAATTCTGTTCTGGGTGTTTTGCCAAATTTTCGCGAATACTCACGGCTGAACTGTGTCGGACTTTCATAGCCGACGTCAAACGCAACCGAAGACACCGAATGTATGCCGTCGCGCAATTTTCGTTGCGCTTCAATAAGGCGGATTTCTTTTTGATACTGCAACGGGGTTGTTGCCGTCACCTGTTTAAATCGCTTGTAAAAGGTTGATTCGCTCATGCCGTTCTCTTTGGCGAGGCTGGATACCGATAACGGGGTTCTGAAGTTTTCGGTAATCTGCAATATGGATCGACTAATTTGGCTTGCGTAGCTGTTCTGTTCGAGTAGTTTGCGCAACATGTTGCCATGAGGGGCCATTAATAGCCTGAAATGTATTTCTTTCAAGATCAGCGGCGCCATTATTTTTGTTTCGATGCTTTTGTTAGCCAGAGCCAGGTATCGGGTCATGGCACTGATCAACGCCTCCTCGGTGGCTTCAACATCTAGTGACCTGGCTAGCCGGTCATTAGAGATCGTTAGGTCGAGCTCATGAGAAAGCGTTCGGAGTAGGCCAGTGTCGATCGACAAGATCATCGCCCTGTATGGCCTATCATGGCTTGCTTCGACGATGCGGGATTCAACCGGCAATGAATGACTCACAATTAGAGATTCCCCAGCGCCAAATTCAACGGACTTCCCCGCCATACTGGTTTCTTTTCGGCCTTGGAGAATTAGGCATATAACCGGATCATAGATTGTGGCTTCAAATCTGCTGGTTTCGTGACTTTGTATCAGGTTTAGGCCCGGCATGGGTGAAGCCAATCGCATGCCTGGTCCTGAATGCTTGAGAAAATGGTGCGAAGCAAGGTCAGATAATGTCGATAGCAGTGAACTTGGCATTGTTGAGGCCCTTTCCTAGTATCCCTTAAGTATAGGAAGTATCTGATTTTGAGAATAGGGCTTTTGTAACTAATTGGAGGTTTAGGCAGGTATTGTAGAGGTACGGGCAAGCGGTAATCCATTAGGGCGCATAGTATAGGGGACTCTTTCAGCCAGTCATTGAGGTAATTATGATCCAGCATGCTCAGCTCCAGAAAGACGTTCAAATGCCCATGGTAGGCTTTGGTACCTACTTGATATCAAGCGCAGATGCGGCAGGCTTAGTAGCCAACGCAATTGGTGCGGGCTATCGTCTTGTCGACACCGCTGAAGGCTATCAAAATGAGGATGGGGTAGGCAGCGGTATACAGGCCAGTATTGAGGACGGAACAGTTACCAGAGCAGAACTGTTTGTTACCACTAAACTTTGGCCCGGTAATGCGAAGTGGGGAGAAACCCCCAAAACCTTTGATGCGACGATTGAGGCCTGTCATGCGAGTCTGGCGCGAATGCAACTCGACTATGTGGATCTGTACCTGATCCACGCTCCTTTTCAAAAAGAACATCGACTTGAGCAATGGCGGGCATTGGTGGCATTGCAGAAGCAAGGAAAGGTACGGGCCATAGGTGTAAGTAATTTTACGCAAGAGCATATCGATGACATCATTGCGGCCGGCCTGCCGTTGCCAGCATTAAATCAAATTGAACTCCATCCCTGGTCACAGAAGCCAGAGTTAGTAAATTACCTAGCCGGCAAAGGTATTTTTGCCATGGCTTACAGTAGTCTAGTACCGCTATCTTCTTGGCGTGACGCTGAAGGGCAAGACAGTGCGAAAACGGCAGAGATGAAAGCGGACAGTAAACTCGACGCCTCCCCTCTTAAATCCATGTCTGCCAAGTATAGTGTGAGTGAATCTCAACTTTTGTTGCGTTGGGGAATACAAAAAGGATTTGCGGTCATCCCTAAAAGTACGAAAACTGAAAGAATGAAATTAAATTTAGACATCTTCGATTTTAAAATCGATGCACCGGACATGGCAATCATAGCGACGTTGGATCGCGGTGATGGGGTTGCTTGGGCCGTTGGTGATCCGAGTAATTTGGCGTAGATATTGATGTCAATTTGCTCCGTTCAAGCCTCATGTTGCTCATTGAACATCAATTCAGCCACCGGCACCTATCGCCAGGGTAAATAGTATTTGACGCCTCAGGGCGTCATTCAAACTGTTCGGTATAGCCGATTTCACTGAGTTTTTGGCTCAACATTGCTTGGGTGTCCTTGTCGTTGTCCAGCGCAATGGCTTGCTGCAGCAGCGCTTGGCAGTCGGCCATACTGATATGACGGATCAGCCACTTCACCACGGGCAGTTTGTAGGCCGACATACTCAGGGTGTGTACCCCCATGCCGAGCAACAGCAGAACAGCGCGCGGATCGGAGGCCATTTCACCGCAGACGCTGACCGGCAAGTCGAGACGTTTGCAGGTTCGGACCAGGTCGTGAATGGCTGCCAAGACGGCCGGATGGAAATGGGAATAGAGATGCGCCACGCGCGGGTTGTTGCGGTCGACGGCGAGCAAGTATTGGGTCAAGTCGTTTGAGCCGATCGACACAAAGTCGATATTGGCGCGCAAGGTGGGCAGCATCCAGATGACCACCGGAACTTCAGCCATAATGCCAACCGGTGGTTTGTGGACCGGGAAGCCTTCTTCATTAAGCTGTTTTACGGCCTCATCGATCAGGGCATGCACGCGCACCAATTCGTCTTCTTGGCTCAGCATGGGGACCATGATCTGCAGGTTGTCATAGCCGATATTGGCCAACAACATGGCGCGGATCTGGTCCAGCTGAATATTGCGATAATCCAGAGTGAAGCGAATGCCGCGCCAACCCAAGAACGGGTTTTCTTCTTTAATCGGGAAGTAGGGCAGAGCCTTATCGCCGCCGACATCGAGTGTGCGCATCACCACCGGCATTGGCGCATAGGCTTCGAGCACACCGCGATAGATACGCGTCTGTTCCTCTTCGGTCGGGAAGGTGTTGTGCACCATAAAGGGTATTTCAGAGCGGTATAGGCCGACACCTTCGGAGCCCCGTTCCAGTCCGGGTCGTATATCGGCCAGCAGACCGGTGTTGGTATAGAGGCGTATTTTCGCGCCATCGGTCGACTCCGCGGGCAGATACCGCAGATGGGCCAAGTTGGCCTGGCTGGTTCTGTGGTGGGCCATCACCTTGAGGTATTCGTTGGTGACCTGTTCCGGTGCGTTGCCAATGACCAGGCCGCGATGGCCGTCGAGGATTAGGTCCAGGCCATGCAACACGCGCAGATCGCTTTCACCCAAGCCGACCACGGCGGGAATGCCGAGGGCATTGGCCAGAACCGAGGTATGTGACAGTTTGGAGCCCTGGTTACTGACCACCCCGGCGATGAATTTCGAGTCAATCCGGGTTAGGTGTTCGATGGTGATATTTTCACCAATCAAGATGATCGGCACATCGCTGGTGATGACTTCCGGTTCCAGGTTCTGTAATTGACGGTAGACGCGCACGCCGAGTACGCGCAGATCGTCGGCACGTGCCTTGAGGTAGAGGTCTTCCATCGCGTCGAACACGGCGATTTGGGTCATCATGCCCAGTTTCAAGGCCGTGCTGGCACTGACGCCATTGGCCAGGTGGCCCTGGATGGCCGAATGCAATTCTGGGCTGGTCAGCAGCAGCTTGTAGACATTGATCAGCGACGTCAGGGTTTCGGTGATGCCATGGGTGTGTTCATCGCTCTCGAGTTCTTCGAGGGTATTGTCAAAGGCTTCCTGGGTACGTTGTTGCTCAAATTCCACACTGGTGCCACTGCGTTCTTCTATATCTTCTAAGCGAATATCATTGCGCACCACCCAGCCGCGGGCCATGGCGGTACCCGGCGCGCCGACGATACCCGAGAGGCGGATGACGGTATCGGTACTAACCTTAACATGGGCCACCTTCTTGAGGCTGGCACCCTGGCTGGCGACTAGGTGAGCGCCCATCGTGATCAGAAAAGCCTCCTCCTCCTCGGTGAAGCGGCGGGTCTCCTTGACCTGAACCACTAAAACACCGAGCACTGCGCCCAGATGGATCATTGGGATGCCGAGAAAACCCTGATACCGGTCTTCACCGGACTCGACAAAAAATTTGAACTTAGGGTGTTGTTCGGCAAAGGGCAAGTTGAGCAAATGCTGGCGACTGGCAATGGTGCCGACCAGGCCTTCTCCGAGCTCCATGCGAATGATGCCAATGGCCGACTTGGCCAGACCCTCGGTTGCGGTTAGTACCATTTGTTGCATGTCATTCATCAGATACAGGCTGCAAACATCGACCTTGAGGGCCGTGCGAATGCGGCGCACGATCATCGATACCAGAGCTTTTTGGCTCTTCACCTGACCGGCGTCGAGCAGGATTTTTTTGGCAAGCAACAACGGGCTTCGCATGGCGGGTACTTTTCGAGGGTCTCACTCTGATTATACCAGATTCGCGCGCAAGGCCATTCAGTCTGGGGCTATTTTTTTACGTCGGGCAAATAAAAGCAGCCCCAGCACCCAAGGCAGTCCGGCGCCACCCCGGCTTGTTGGGTTTTGCGCGGGCGCTGGCTGGGACTTTGGTAAGGGTACCGCGGGGCTGGCAGCCTCATTATTGAGCGCCATGCTGTTCAGATCGGTGCCGGCAAAATCGAGCCGGCTGGTGGCGCTGCGGTTATTGGCGCTGATGATATCGGCTTGGCCACTGTCATCGACGTCGACCATGAGCACGGTATCGGCACCGTCGGTGTCGAGTACGGCAATGGTCACTAAGCTGCCCTCAGACTGAACCTGCATGACTTCCAAGGCACCGCCGGGGCGCAATACGGCCAGGTCATCACGGCCATCGCCGTCATAATCGCCGACGCTGAGATCGGCCACCGAGCTACCCAATGACTGCAGCTGCAGATTGCTCTGTTCATCGGAGTCGACCGTGAATATCTGCAAACCGGCCGGCTGGGCGTTATCGGCGGCATTGATAAAGACAATATCGCTTGCTTCGCCGTCGCCATCGAAGTCGGCCAAACTCATGCTTTCGGTGAGGTCATCGGCCCCGCCCAGTTCGATGCTGTCGAATTCGAGCAGCTCGGTCGCTCCGGCTCGCCCTAGAGCCCGAGCCCACTGGTCCAAGCCGCGATTAAACAGCAGCTGATTTGCTTGGCCGTAGTTAGCAAAGAGAATGTCCGGGCGACCATCGCGGTTGAAATCGTGTATCAGCACGGCACGCGCGCGGGTTCGGCCCAGTTCGGCGTGGAAGCTGAAGGTGCCGTCACCATTATTCAGATAGAGGGTATTGGGGTCATCCCAATTGGCGAAGACCAGGTCAATGTCGCTATCGCCGTCGATATCGCCAAAGGCCACACCTCGACTGTTGGCCAACCCGAGCCGGTCGATCAAGGCGAACTGGCCATTGCCATCATTGCGATAGACGCTATTGGCCTCGCCGCCCCCATTGGCTAGGACCCAGTCGATATCGCCATCATCGTCGGCATCAAACAAGGCCATGCCATAGCTGTTGGCGGCATCGCCCAAATGGCTGTGTAACACTGGGCGAAACCAGGACCGGTCGAAGCGATAGCTGGTGCTGGCCTGACCTGGGCCATTGGCAAAGAGCAGCTCTGGCCAGCGCCCGCCCTGAATATTGGCGATGCCCAGTGCCCGCACCTGACCCTTGCCGAACGCCGGCACGCTGTATTGGGGAGTTGCTGGGGTGCTGGCGCTAAAGGTCAGGGTGACTCGAGCCTGGTTGTTGTCGGGCTGAACCTCAAAACCGGCGTGTTGGGCGGTGAATATTAGATCGCTGCTGCCGACCGAGTCCTGGCGCACCGCGAGGGTGAGTTGGGTCGAGTCGGTCAGGCTGAGCACGCATGATTGACGCTCTGGGTCGGTCTCGGGCAGATTGCTCGCCACAGGGCAACGGCTGTCCTGGCTGGACCACTCGCCGTTGAAACTCAGGTTGAGGTCGGCATCGAGCGAGCTTTTTGGCCCCAGATTGGTCAGCGTTAGGGTGACCGGCACCCAGCCGTTGGTGGACCAGAGGGTGCGTTCAACGGCCAGGCTAACGCTCAGATCGCTGGCACTGAGATCATCGAGAATGGTCAGCGTCCGATTCTCGTAGACCGTCGCACTGCCGTCGCTCACGCCAATCTCGAGGCCGAGCTCGCCGACCGCGCGATAGTCCGGTCGAATCTGCAACAGCCCAGTGGCCGACAGTTCGAGCCAGTCTGGCGCCTGGCGCAGACTAAAGCTCAGGGCGTCGCCATCGAGGTCGAATCCGGTTAACTGAACGTCCAGATCCCGATAAATTTGCCCAGTGGGCAGCGCCGGACCGGTCAGTTCGGGTAGATCATTGACCGGAAGCACCGTCAGTAACAGTGGCAGACTGTTGCTACTCAGCTCACCATCACTCAGCGTCAAGTTGATCGATAGGCTGCCAAACCAGTTGGCATCGGGAATGATCTCATCGGCCGCAATCTGATAATGGTCGCCGCGTTCGAGGCTTAGGCTGAAGTCACTGCTATCGGGGTCGTTCAGGTTGAGCAGAGCCTGGGTGACGAACAGGCTGCCGTCTTCATTAATGCTCTGCGGCGCGATGCTCAGTAACCGGGGGGCGTCATTAACCGCCAGCACATCGATAGTCGCCAGGAAGGTGGCGCTGAGCAGTTGGCCATCGCTGATCTGCATGGCGACCGAGAGTGGCCCGGCATAGTCGAGCGCCGGTACCAGCCGATCGCCGTTCACCTGATAATGGTCACCGGGGCTGACCACCAGGCTGAAGACGCTCGAGTCAACATCGCTGAAGAGCAGCAGCTGGTCGTCCAGTAACCGATCTAACGGCAACTCGGTGTCTTCCTCGAGCTCTATCAGGCGCTGCCCGGTCAGTTCCGGCGCATCGTTTACGGCAAGGACCGGCACGTTCGCCAGATAAACCGGGCTGGTGCTTTGGCCATCGTCGACCTGAATCGACACGCTTAGGTCCCCGACATAGTCAGGCTCGGGTTCGATCTGGCCGTTGCGCCAGAGATAATGAGCGCCCGGGTTGATGATCAGGCTAAAGTCGGTGTTGTCAGGGTCGACTATGCGCAGATCGGCCAGGCCGATGGTAAAGGCCTGATCTTCAGAGACCGTGGGCACGGCAACGGCCTCGATCTGCGGCTTGTCGTTGACCGGCGTTACCACGATGTGAGCGATTACCGACTCGCTCATGGCCAGGCCATCGCTGACTCGAACGGGGACCAATAACTCGCCCGACCAGTTCGCATCGGGCCGAATCTGCGTGCCCG
>JBLHFL010000041.1:0-11837 GCA_047618105.1 Granulosicoccus sp. | reverse complement strand
CTTTTCGGACCCCGGCGACGACAAAGCAATTTAAACCGATGGGTGGGGTTATCAAACACAGCTCGGCCATTTTCACGACAATAATTCCAAACCAAATGGCGCAGCCGGCAGAAGAGACCCCAAAGGCTGAGTCCGCTGCGGTCACTAATGGCCCGCCATTTAGGGCAATGATTGCTGGGTACACTACCGGCAAAGTCAGCAGTAACATGCCTATTGCATCCATAAACATGCCGAGTACGGCATAGGCCATTAAAATAAACAGTAGTGTTATATAGGGGCTTTGGTCAATACCCGCAATCCAAGCTGAAAAGGCGTTGGGCAGGTCAGCAAAGCCTAAAAACCGAACATAGAGTAACACGCCCCAAATCATGGTGAAGATCATCACTGTTAACTTAGACGACTCCATGAGTGCATCTTTTAATGTGCTCCACCGCATACCCTTATAAAAAGCCATGGCCATAATCACGCCAGCTCCCAAGGCACCCGCTTCGGTAGGCGTGCCAACACCGCCGTAAATGCAAATCATGATAATGAAAATGACAAAGAAAATAGGTAGGGTGCCGGGGATGGATTCAAAACGCTGCTTCCAGGTGAAGCCGCGCACCGGTGGTCCCAAATCCTTATTCATCAGCGCGAGGACAACCACCAGCCCGCCGTAAATAAATGCCGAAACAACACCGGGAATGAAACCTGCCATCAGCAATGTGCCGACATCTTGCTCAACGATAATTGCGTATATTACTAAAATGGCCGACGGTGGGATCAAGGAGGCTAATGTACCGCCTGCGGCAACAACGCCAGCAGCAAAGCGCTTGTCATAGCCCATTTTTAGCATTTCGGGAATGGCGACACGGGCAAATACGGCTGAGGTTGCAACCGAGGCGCCTGAGACTGCGGCGAAACCCGCAGTGGAAAACACCGTCGCAACACCGAGGCCACCGGGTAGCCAGCCGACCCAACGTTTCGCCGCCTCGAATAAAGCCTTGGTTAAGCCCGCATGATAGGCCAGGTAGCCAATTAGGATAAAAGTTGGGATAAGCGATAGAGACAAGGTGGTGGCCTTCGAATGGGGTATGGTACCGGCCATCTTTACCGCAACGATAAAGCCTTTCTCAAAGCCCATTTTAGCTGAAAAGATCCACACCAAACCCAAAAATCCGGCACCGGCGGTTGCAAAGGCCACACGCACACCAATCAAAACAAAAACCAACATCACAATCGATACAATCACACCTATTTGGAGCGGTTGGGCCGTACTCATAAATTCAATCATGACTGCTCCTGCGCTTTATCGTTGTATTCCGAAGAAGCACCTAAACTTTCTGCCTCTCTATTTGCCTGAGTCGCAGCATCCTCAATAAAGGGCACACCCACTGGCCGTTCCGACCCCAACACGATAGCCCGCGAGTAGGCCCACAACTGAAGCAATAGGCGTAGCATCAAGAAGGATAAGGCGACCGGCACCAATAATTTTGCCGGCCAGATCGGGATGCCGATATCCATTGAGCTGTCACCATTGGTAAATGCCCGATAGAAATGGAAATAGCTGCCATACACCAGGACCGTGGTGATGAGTAACATAAACAAGGTTGAAGCCCACTCCGCTACCCACAGGGCGCGCCCTTTCATTAAGCTTAATAGAATATCCATGCGTATGTGGCCACCTAAGCGTTGACAGTAGGCAATGCCGATAAACGCAAAGACTGCCATGAATTGCTCAACCCAATCTATGTATCCCGTTACCGGAAGATTAAATATCCATCGACCGAGCGAGTTAGCAATTGCCAACGCGACTAACATTGAAATTGTGATTCCACCAATAAGGGAAAACCAACTTTCCAGCTTAAACAGCTGTTGGTCAAGCTTACTTAGACGAGTGGAATCTTCACGAATGATCGAAGACGACATAGTAACTCCCAGGAAAAACCTATAAAACCGCAGCGCTCACAAAGTTAATTGGCAGAATGCTGTCGTTTTATGGGTAATTTATTTTATGTTTATTTGAAGTTATAAACAGCTACTGCAGGTCAGTAGCTGTTAGAGAAGTTCTATTCTCTGATTGCTTAGCGCAAATTACTTAGCGAGAGTGGAAAGCACTAGGTCATAAAGTTCCTGTGCCGGCAGGCCACGGTCATTCATCTTAGCGATCCAAGCAGAATGGACTGGGCCCGCTGCTTGCTCTTTGAAGGACGCAAGTTCAGCAGCAGAAAAGGTCACAGACTCAATGCCGCGCTCTGTAAGTTTTGGAGCCCATGCTGCCATGGTCTGGTTGTTGTAGTAGTCGACATAATAGGCCAATGCCTCATCGACTGAACTTGACAACGCTTCTTTGTGCTTAGCACTTAGGCTGGCGAATGCATCGGTATTGACCACAACAGGGCAGTTAACGGTGCCTGGATTTAGGTTGGTGGTCCACCATTTAGCTGCTTCGACCGTACCGAAAGACATATGCGCATGGGGAGCAAAAGACACTGCATTGATTACACCAGAATCAAGTGCTTGGCGAACTTCGGTAGCCGACATAGACGTTGGTACGGCACCAACTGTTTTTAAAGCTTCACCGATACCACCGGTAGCACGAACACGCAGACCTGCGAAATCGGCAACAGTAGAGGGGGCTTCACCGACACCGACAATGTTGTACTGTGGTAACGGTGATGGCATCAGCAATTTCGCATTCCAACGGGCTAAGTCCTTCACAACGGCAGGGTGTTTGTAGATGGCCTGAGATACGGCAATTTCTTCCTCTAGCGACGCAACACCCATAAACGGCAATTCCAGCACTGTAATGCTTGGGTTCTTATCAGGGTGGTACCCCGCACAGAATTGCGCCATTTCAAACGCGCCAAATGAAATACCGTCTAGGTTTTCAGTATTCTTGGATAAGGTGCCGTAAGAAACGTTTAAGGTAAACTCACCATTGGTTTTAGCAGAAACCAGCTCAGCCAGCTTTTCAACATGCTCCGTGAAGGCTCTTCTTTTGCCCCAAACTGACACATTCCATTCTACAGCTGCAACGTTTACGGCCGTAAAAGACGCTAACACCACGCCTGCAACGGCTATTTTTGAATTCAATTTCATGGTTGTTTCTCCAAATTTTTGTTTTTTTTGGTCTAGTAATCGTTTTTGAATTGGAAACTTATTGTCAAGCAGCCAACGAATGGATCAATCTGCTATCGCAAGTACCGTGCCTAACTGAATTTTATTTTGCCGCCGCTATAGCGGGCTGTTAGCGCATATCAAATTAGGGATTGAGTTTAATAAGCGCATTAATGCTTACGTTTTTCAAACAGTGAGCGAAATATTGCCTATCGGCTGAGTGAATCGGCCTGTAATAAGGCCGTATCTGATTATTGGCACAGGACACTGAGCCGATTATAGAGAGGGAGTTTGATTAAATGGGACGCAAAAATTTTGCCCGAAGCTCGGTGCGCAGGTTTCGGTTAACCCCTAGCCATGTTGAGGGTTCCGGATGTGGATCAACCACCCTGCGCTGTTGCCTTACACCAACGCTAGCATCATCTTATCGTCTTCGATCTTGGCGACCTTAACCTGCAAAGACTCGCCCAGCTGGTAGGTATGATCGGCAAATTTGAGCACCATGCGCAAGGCATCATGGCTATAGTCATCCTTTTTGCGGCGCATATCGATTAGGCCGGAGGCGCCATTGTCATCGAGCTGGGCAATAAGACCGATGGCGGTTACATGCACGACGGTGGCGTTCCAGACCTGGTCGGGCTGTTGTGCTAACCACTGCAAGCGCAGTTTATTTTCGATCAGGTGGCCCACTTGACGCGGTATATTGCCGCGCTCATTGAGATCGCTGACCAGATCCTCTGCGATCTGCAACGGCTGGTTTAACAGCTTGGCTTTAATCAGTCGATGGGTGGTCAGGTCGCTGTATTTACGAATCGGCGAGGTGACGGTGGTGTATTGCTCCAATCCCAGGCCAAAGTGGGCCGCAGCACTGTTCGACCAGGCGCCGCGGTCGAAGCGTTTCTGCAGCACGGTTAAGAGGGGGAAGTCGGCCAAGCCAGCCGCCGCCGCCATTATGGTGCGGAAGTCAGTCAGGTCGTGGCCGTTGAGGTCGGCCACTTCCGCGACGGTATCGCGCAATAGGCCCTTCAACTCGGTTTCACGATCGGGTTTGAAGCCGCGGTGCGTCATAAACAGCGCCGAGTCGGCCTTAAGCCAGTTGGCGACCGACGCATTGGTGGCAATCATGGACTCTTCCACAATCTCGCGCGCCACATCGCGTGTTTCCTTATCAACAGCGGTTACTCTGAAGTCATCATCGACCCGCACACGGTAATCGGGGCGATCCTGCATCGGGTTACCATGCTGTCGACGCCAGCCGGCCATGGCCGAGGTAGCCTGCTGCAAGGGCAGCAATTGCTGGTAGTCTGCCGGAAGCAGGTTGGTGTCGGTCAACCAGAGCGCGACATCGGAATAGCTGAGCTTGCCACGACTGCGTATATGCGCCGTCTGAACCCGCAGGTCGGTAACGGCACCATCGGCCGCGATACTCAGTTCAAACACCAGGGCAGGGCGTTGGCAATCCGGCTGCAACGACATGGCGTCATTGGCCAGCACCTCTGGCACCATGGGCAGGGTCAGGCCCGGCAAATAGGTGGTGCTCAAACGCCGCCGGGCGGCCAGATCAAGCAGCGAGCCGGGCGCGACAAAGAGCGAGGCATCGGCGATAGCCACCGATAAGAGCCAACCGTCACCGATGCTCTGAGCGTGCAGGGCATCGTCCATATCTTGAGTCGAAGCTGAATCGATGGTGACGAAGGGCCGGTCGGTAAGATCGACATAGTCGGTCTGCGGCGCCAAGTGACCCTGGCATAGCGCGCCGGCTTCGGCCAATTCCGGCGCTGAAAAGCTCTCTTCTAAGCGATGCTCTTGGATCGCCAAGCTGTACCAGGAGCGATTGTTATCGGCACTGCCCAGCAGGCGGATGATCTCGGCTTGCGCCTTACCGGTCTCCCACGGGTGGCGGCGCAGTTTGGCAACGACCATTTCATTGTTACCGGCTTCCAAGGTTTGCTTAGGGGGTACAAACAACCAACCGGAGAAGGCTGAGTTAAAGGGTTCAACGCCTTGCGCCTTGCCGCGCACATGATAGATGCCACAGAATTCGTCGATCGATGAGGCCACTAGGCTTTCTAGCTCGGCGCGGGTCTTACCATCGGCCAGTTCGGTCACGGTAAAGGTCACCTCATCCCCGGGTAAGACCTTGGCCATATCGTCGGGCGGCACAAAGTATTCGTCACCATTGGGGCAGGTTACAAAGCCGAAGGATTTACCGGTGCCCTTGATCAAGCCCTGCAAGACCGGCTTACTGGCTGTTATGTCGGTTTTCAGTGACTGGAGCAGTTCAAGGGATTTTGCATCTAACATAGGGGGCGACCAATGATTATCGTAAAGCGGCTTATTATACCCACCTGAAAAATTCCACCAACCCAAGAGCGCTTTTTTTTGTAAACTAGATGCCCTGAGCGAAGTTGATAAGCCAACCGCACTAGATCACCTAACCTGAGCAGGAGACCGACCGATGGCCGATGTACGTTCACTGGATGCGTTTCGCAAAGCCAGCAAAAAAAAGGCCGCGGCTGGTAAGAGCCTGTGCCTCAATGGCCACCACCGTTGGGCCACCGATACCAGCACCAGCTTCGATAGCCAGCAGGGTAAGCTGGTCACCCGTTCACTCTGTGAACGCTGCGGATACAGTCGGGTTACCAGTCAATAGACCCATAACCGGTTGATGCCCGCGCTATGCAGGAGGCCCTATTGGGTGGCGGGTGGCAGTGATGTGGGCGCGTCCCAACGCTTTAGGTTGTCCAAAAAGGTTTCCGCACGCTGCAGTTGCTGCGCAATCGTCTGGTTATTCGGGTTATTCGGGTTATTCGGGTTATTCGGGTTGAGCTGGAGAGCCTGCCGCCAAATTGCAATGGCGGCCTCAATATACCCGCCGTTATAGAGGGCATTGCCGCTAGTGATCAGCTGGGCAAGCTTGGTGTTTTTTTGGCTGCGCAACTGTTGTTGGTAGGTACTCACATCTGCCAGACCCAGCGACTCGATTTCATCCAATACCCTTTGCGCTCCGCTGAAGTCCTCGAAGGCGAGCTGCTGGGCGAAGCTTTTTTGCAATTCCGGCAGCTGTTGTTGAGCCTGCTGCAAGCGATTCAATCGGCTGGCTTCTCGCTCAGTGCGCTCTACATCCAGTATTTGGCTCAATAGCAGCGCGCTCGCGCTATCAGGCGCTGTGGCCAGTGATAGATTTAACGCTTCCTTGGCGGCTGCCTGGCGCTGATGCTGCCAATAACTCTGGCCGAGTTGATAGAGTTCGTTCGCGACTCGTGCAGATTCCTTTAGATAGGCACTAAAACGCCGCTGAGCCAGAAAGCCGCCCTGCCCATAGTAGAGTAGGGTTTCCCGGTGGGCTCGGGTCGCGATCAGGTAGCGTGCCTGCGCCAGCAGCAGGTAAGCCTGTTCCTGTTTGATTCGCTCGTCACGACGTTCCTGGTAGGTTGCTTTGCGGTCCTGCAACTCAAGGTTGTCGGGCAGCTTCTTTAGGCCGATGTCGACGGAGCGTTCCGCCTGAAGCCAATCCCCTTGTGTGGCAAAAGCCAGTGCCTCGGTCAAGATTTGCGCCACATAGACCTCGCGCTGTGCGCTTAGCTCGGGGACTCTAGTGGTCAAACTTGGGTAGTCCGGATGATCGACCGCCAATTGGGCGATGGTGGCGAGCGCCTTATCGTATTGCCGATCGGCCACCCAGATTTCAACCTGTTGCGCGACATTGGGCAGCTGTGCGTGGAAGCTTGCGCAATGGCTCAATATCAAAATGGGCAGACCCAGTGACGCCAGTGCCCTCAACATGGCGGATTACCCTCTATGAATGGCCATGTGCCCTGGATAGAAGGCTGGTCGGTCTCAATCTCAAAGGCCTCGACAGCTTGGTGGATGCCCTTGACCCGAATCCGCTGAACAGGATGAGTCCGCAGTCCGAGTGCGCCGAGTGCGCTATAGAAAGCTTGATCGATCAGAATTCCGCCGACCGGCGCGTTGGCACAGAGGCGCGCCGCCATATTGGCCGCCTCGCCTATTACCGAATAGTTCAGGCGCTCGGACGATCCGAGTAAACCGGCTAGTACAACCCCGCCGGCCAGCCCAATGCGGATATCGAGCGTCGGCTCACCGGCGGCTCGGCGGCGGTTATTGGACTGGGCGGTTTGATCCCGAATGGCGATGGCACAAGCCAGAGCATGACGGCGATGGTCCGGAATGGCCAACGGGCAACCGAATACCAGCATGGCGCAGTCACCAATAAACTTATCAACATTGCCATTAAAGCGGTGGCAGGTAGTCGAAAAATCGGAGAAGTAAAAGTTAAGCACGGCGGCCACCACCTCGGGTGGGTGGCATTGGCTAAACCCGGTGTAGTCGACTAAGTCGACGAACATAATAGTGGCCTCAACCCGCTCCCCGTGGCGCGCTAACTCAGCATCGCCTTGTGCCATATAGTGCTGCGCGACAGGTGCCGAGACAAAGCGGGAAAAGTTTTTTTCCAAGGTCAGTTTTTGTGCCAACCCCTGTGCCATCTGGTTAAAGGCTTGGCCGACTTCGGAAAATTCTCCGACCCGGGTATTGCGGATACGAACCTCAAAGTTGCCAGCGCTAATGGCCTGGGCCGCTTCGATCAGTTCACTGATCGGTTTGCTAAGGGTACGACTCAACCCGATGGCCAAGCCAATAATGGCCGCCACCAGCAAACACACGCTGATCAGGGCAGAACGCAACACCCAACGTTGATTTTCGATTAGTGGGGCCTTGTTCAGGCCGACCCAGGCGGCGCCGCCGATGACCTGATCAAAGCGAATGGGCGTGTGAAACCAGCTGATATTATTCAAGTCGGTATAGACGCCGCTGTGTTTAAAAAACTCGTCCCGCTGATAGACTTCGGGCGGAGGATGAGGTCCGCTGGCGATCAGCTTTAGGTCGCTGTTGATCACCAATACCGACACCACATCGATCTGCTCCTTGAAGGAATTTACCAGATTGCCCAAGCCCAGTTCATCGTCGGCAAAAACCAACTCGATCGCGTTGGTCGCGGCCTGCTGTACCAGAGTGCGTCCGGTGCGGTCGAACTGTGCGTCCATCATAGTAAACTGCCGGTAGAACATCGGGTAGCCGATCAGGCTGGCCGATATGATTACCAGCGCGATCATGGTCAGGGCCAGCGTGCGGGCAAAGTTGAGGGGGAATGGGTTGACTAAACGTATCGGCAACAGGGCTGTGTCCAAATAGAGGCGATAGTTTTTATGTTACGACTGTGGTCACATATATGTTGTGACGTTGTTAGGATTTTTGCACGAAAAATTCAAAAGTTGCCAGACCGTTCAGGCGTTGGGTGGTCAGTGTTTGGTGTTTTTGGGAATAAGGTCACAATATTGACAAGAGTATTGCTTGTGATTGGCGCCCCGGCGCAGTTAAGATCGTCCTATGATGGAACTTGCTGTAATAATCCCCTACCTAGAACCGCTGCAAATATGTGCCGCCGTTGTCTTTATTCCACTGGTCTGCTGGTATTTTGCCCATGGGTTGTCGCTCTTGGGCCTCTGGTGTGCAGTGTTCAGCGGCTACTTTATGCAAATCGGTTTGTTTATCCTGCTCGATGATGTCGGATTGCCGAGTAATCTGCTGATCTTGATCGCATCCGTTGCTGCTTATTTTTGGATCGCCACGACCCTGGTGTTACTGCCGGGCATGGCGCAAAAGCCGCCCAGCCGAGTTAAGTCGCCGGCGCGAGCAGAGAGTCTGCCCCCATCCGGATTGGAGCCCTAGACGGCCAGCCACGGGTTTTTGGTGATCGCAACGGCAATAATATAGCCAAACACCGCGATTGCCGCGCCATAGGTAAGCCATTGCTGCATGATGGGCCCGCGACGCTTGATCACCAGAGTGCCCAGGCCAATATAGACCACCAGGGCGATGACCTTGGCCAATATCCAGCCGCTATTGAACGGGTGCAGGCTCAATGTCCACGCCAGGTAGATGGCTGCCAGCAATAAAAAAGTGTCGACTATATGTGGTAAGATGCGCAGCCATTTCTGTTGCATAATAGCGTGCTGGCGAATGGCCAATGGGCCACGGATAATAAAGCCC
The DNA here is from genome assembly GCA_047618105.1 of Granulosicoccus sp. Taxonomy (GTDB): domain Bacteria; phylum Pseudomonadota; class Gammaproteobacteria; order Pseudomonadales; family Natronospirillaceae; genus Reinekea. The sequence goes on along the minus strand of JBLHFL010000041.1, from coordinate 2,666 downwards.
AGAATGGAAAGCATCGCCAAAGTCATATGCAGGTTTTTGATCAATAAATACATAAAATCACCAAGTTAGGAGTGGGAATGATGGATTTTTTTACCAGTGCTATGGCCGAAATGGAACGTTGGCTCGCTGTAAGCGCTGAATTTAGCTGGATAGTACAGGTTTTTGTGATCGTGTTGTTAACGCTGTTTGCAAATTATTTTGTGCGAAAGTTATTTGATCGGTTGTCATCGGCGAGCGTGCAGACGTCGGTCCATTTCGACGATATGGTTGTTGAGACGGCACGCAAGCCAGTGCGCTTCTTTATCTGGATATTCGGCATGCTGCTGGCCGCCGATGTCGTCAAGGACGTCTCCAACGAGGCCATTTTTGATATTATCGAACCTATCCGCGAAGTGTCTTTTATTGTCTTGTTGGCCTGGTTTGCGGTGCGCTTTATCCACCAGGGTGAGCTTACGGTGCAGATGCCCGGCGTACTGGTGAATCCCATGGATGCCACCACCGCTTCTGCGCTGGGCAAACTTATGCGGTTGTCGATCATCATCACGACTGGGCTGGTTGTCTTGCAGACCCTAGGCTTCAGTGTCTCGGGGGTGCTGGCGTTTGGTGGCATTGGCGGTATCGCAGTCGGCTTCGCGGCCAAAGATCTGCTGGCGAACTTTTTTGGCGGTCTGATGATCTATCTGGATCAACCCTTCAAGGTCGGCGACTGGGTGCGTTCCCCAGACAAAGAAATAGAGGGCACGGTGGAGAATATTGGCTGGCGCCTGACGCGCATCCGCACCTTCGACATGCGCCCGCTCTATGTGCCCAATGCCACCTTTGCCAATATTTCTGTAGAAAATCCATCTCGAATGCTGCGTCGGCGCATTAAGGAAACCGTTGGCCTACGCTATGACGATGCCTTGAAAGTGGCGCAAGTGGTGAGCGATGTTAAGCAGATGCTGATCGAACATAAGGATATTGATAACGACCAGACCATGATCGTAAACGTCGACGCCTTTGCCGCCTCATCGATTAACTTCTTTATCTATACCTTTACCAAGACCACCGACTGGATCGAGTTTCACGCCATTAAGCAGGATGTGATGTTTAAGGTGATCGAGATCGTCGCACGCAACCAGGCCGAATTCGCCTTTCCCACTCAGACTCTGCACATTAAGCACGAACCGGAAGTTCAGGCGTCAGACCTAGCGGTCTAAACTTAGCCTGGTAACGCTCTACCGAGGGCCCGATCCGGGCCCATCGGGTCGCTTACTTTTTCGCATGCCAATATTCAAACTCATCCTGACTGATCGCCCGCGCCTCATCTTCGAGCATTACCGGTATGCCCTCGCGTACTGGGTAGGCCAGCTTTGCCGCCGTAGACACCAGTTCTTGCTTGTCCCGGTCGAGCTGTAAGGGGGTTTTGGTCACCGGGCAGACTAAAAGGGTTAATAACTGTTTATCAATCAACATCGGGGCGATCCTTGGGTTCATCATAGGTTTTAAGCGGTACCCCGGGAACCGGGTCTAGACCGCCTGCGCTGCCGGGATGGCAGCGAGTTATTCGTTTGGCACTCAACCAACTGCCACGCCAAGCGCCATGGTGGTGGAGCGCAATCAATGCATACTCAGAGCAACTCGGGTAATAACGACAGCGTGGTCCAAGCAATGGACTGATCACCCATCGATAAAACTGCACCACGCCGATCAGTAGCCATTTCACCGTTAAGACTCGCGCGACCAAAGTGTGCCTTCACGAGTATCGTTAATCAGCACGCCGCGGTCGGCCAGTTGCGCGCGAATGGCGTCGGCACCGGCAAAATCACGTTGTTTTTTGGCGGCCTGGCGGGCCGCAATCAGCGCTTCAACTTGCTCGGCACTGATATCGCCCTCTGCCGTCTGACCCTGGAACCAGGTGTCTGCGTCCAGCTGCGCTATATTGAGGAAGTCGGTAATGGCAAAGATCTCCGCCTTCAGCTGTGCGCGCTCGCCTAGGACATCGGTTTTGAAAAATCGATTGGTCAGCTCGTGTAAGACCGCAAAGGCCTTCGGCGTATTGAGGTCATCGAGCAACATCTGCATAAACGGCAGGGCCATCAGATCGGCGATGGGTGCTGAACGAAGCTCGGCACTGTCGCGTTTGATGGTGTATAGCCGATCGAGCAAGGAACGGCTTTGATGCAGCAGTTGTTCAGACCAGTTCATATTGGATCGATAATGGGCCGATAAGAGCGCCACCCGCACCAGTTCATGCGGCTGCTGGGCCAATAGATCGCGCAACACGATAAAGTTGCCCAAGGATTTGGACATCTTCTCGCCTTCGATATCGAGCATCGCATTGTGCACCCAGTAGCGGGCATAGGCACCGGGTTGATCGGTGCAGCAGACCCCCTGGGCGAGTTCGTTTTCATGATGCGGAAAGAGCAGGTCGGTGCCGCCGCCGTGGATATCGATGGTCTCACCCAAATGCTTGTGGATCATCGCGGTGCATTCGATGTGCCAGCCTGGTCGTCCGCGGCCCCAGGGGCTGGGCCAACCGGGTTGGTCATCGGTTGACGGCTTCCAGAGCACAAAATCCATCGGATTGCGTTTGTAATTGGCGATGTCGACGCGTGCACCGGCAATCATATCGTCGGTGTTGCGCTTCGACAACTTGCCATAGTCGGCCAATGAATCGACCGCAA
>JBLHFL010000040.1:0-11970 GCA_047618105.1 Granulosicoccus sp. | reverse complement strand
AATTGTGTTTGATACCTTGCGCGCCGGTCAGGATCCGGTCTTTGCGACCCTGATTCGTGTGGCGGTCGCGGTGGTTTTTTTGCTGCTCAGCCTATTGGTTCGCGGCATGTCGGGTTCGGTCCTGCCTTATCGAGCGCTCAACCCAAAAATGATCGGGCAGACAATTCTCAGCGGCCTGCTCGGCATGGCGGTCGGCATGAGTCTGCTCTTGTACGCGGTAAAGCTGGCCCCTTTAGGGACCGTCGCCATCCTGTCGGCGACGACACCGGTAATGGTGCTACCGGCACTGTGGCTCACCACCCGGCGCAGACCATCGGCGGCGGCCTTTGTGTCGGCGACGGTGGTTTTTTTGGGTACGGCAATGATATTTATAGCAGCCTAACGCGCCAAGGAGGCAACGATGCAGATCAAACAACGAATTTTCGATGCACTCGCACCTCTGGCTAAGTGGTACGCGCCCTTTGGTTATGCCGGTACTGGGCTGTTTGGCTGCTCGATCTTGCTGCCATTGGTTATTCCCCAGCTGGATGCGCTCTGGTGGCTGCTCAGCCTGAGTCTAAGCGCTGGCTTTTGGGCGACCTATGCCCTGCTCAAACAGATCCACGACCATCGGCCCAGGCCTAAAGGCCTGCTAGGCTGGCTGATCGGATTGTGGCACACGCTGATTTTTTGGGCTTGGTTGTTGGTGGTGTCATTACTGCTGGTCTTAGTGACAAAGTTGCTTCTGTTTGTCTATTTTAATTAAAAATCACAACGGCAGCTGCTAAAAAATAGAACGCGCCATTAAATTGGCTTAGTTCTCTAACATAAACGTCACCGGGCCGTCATTCTGTAAACTCACCTGCATATCAGCACCAAATCGACCGCAGGCCGTTGCCGGGTGTTTCCGTTGAATGCGTTCTACTACCCGATTAAACAAACGTTCGGCTTCTTCTGGCGCAGCCGCGCTGGAAAAGCCGGGCCTAAGGCCCTTACCCGTATCCGCAGACAGGGTAAATTGGGACACCAATAAGATACTACCGGCGGATTGGCCGATATCGAGGTTCATTCGACCTTGGCCATCGGCAAAGAGGCGATAGTTGAGTAGGCGATCACTGAGACGATCGACGCTCTGCTCGCTGTCATGGGCATCGATTCCCACCAAAACCAACATACCCTCAGGGATCTGCGCGATGCAGCGCTGCGCAACCTCAACGCGGGCGTGGCGGACCCGCTGAATCAAGGCTTTCAAGCTTCGCTCTCGGGTGAACCCAGACGCAGTGCGAGTTTTTGCGTGGCACCGACCAGAGCGTCTATAAGCCCAACGTCGAAGGCCGAATGGCCACCCTCACGCACCAAATTCAACTCACCATCGGGCCAGTGCTGGGCCAGCGCCCAAGCTTGATCGGGTGGGCAAATCATATCGTAACGACCGTGCACGATAAAACCTGGGATGCCGGCGAGTTGCCCAGCCGCTGCTAAGATTTGATTGGGCCGAAGAAAGCATTGCTGACGGAAAAAATGCGTCGAGATCCGGGCCATCGCTATGGCCATGTGGGTGGCCATAGAATCGGTCTGTGCACTGGGTCGAAAGGAAGCATTGGCCAATTCCCAGCGGGACCATTCCTTGGCGGCCGAGACCACCGCGAGCTCGTTCTCACCGCGTAGCAGATGATAATAGTCTTCGATCAGGTCGGATCCGATACGATCGCCAACCGGGGCGATAAAACGCTGCCAAGCTTCCGGAAAATACCGGCTGGCACCGGCCCGATAGAGCCAATCCAAATCCTGTGATCGGCCTAGGAATACACCACGAACGATCAGACCGCGGACCTGTTCGGGACACTGTTGGGCATAGAGCAGCGCCAGGGTCGCACCGAAGCTGCCACCGAACAATACCCATTTGCGAATATTAAGATGCGCTCGAATGTGCTCGATATCGGCCAATATTAGCGCGATGGTATTGTGCTCGGTGTCGGCGTAGGGCGTCGATCGGCCAGCGCCACGCTGGTCAAAGATAATGATGTGATAGCGTTCAGGGTCGAAAAAGCGGCGCATCTTATCGGAGCAACCCACTCCGGGACCACCGTGCAATACCAATACCGGTATGCCCTCAGGCGTGCCAGAGCATTCCAGGTAGAGCTCATGGCCATGGCTGACGGCCAACATCTCGGTACGATAGGGTCGAATGTCTGGAAACAGCGTTTTCATTTCGGTTTCTCCATCAACAACCCTCATATTGGCACAGTGGTTAGGGTGACGCAAAAACTAAAAATAGAGCGCTAACACGGGACAGGCCCGTGCGTGGGCCCTGAACAGTGCTCAGCCCGCCTTAGCGACCTGAGCTGTTCATCAGTAAGGCCAGCGCATCGGTTATATGGCTGGGCTTATGAGGCGGTCGCAGCAGGGTAGTCAGATTTCCGTCTGGGTCCACAATCGCATAATTATCGCTGTGCGCTACGGTATAGTCTTCTTCCCCGCTGCCTTCCCGAAAGTAAACGGCACCGAGTTGGTTCGCCAGTGTCGCGAGCTGATCATCCGCTCCAGTCAAGCCGACAAAGGCCGGGTTGAAATAGGGCACATAGAGTGACAATTGCGCCACCGAATCGCGCTCGGGGTCAACCGTAACCAACCAGAAACGAACCCGATCGGCCATCCCCAGTGCCGTTAATTGCTGCAGGGCAACGTTCATATCAGCCATATTGGTCGGGCAGATATCCGGACAATAGCTGTAGCCAAAGGTAATCAGATCCCACTTGCCTTGCCACTGGGCCGTGCTAAAGGGGTCGCCGTCATGGCGCATCAACTCTACCTCAGGCACCAGTCTTGGGGTGTCAAAGTGCACCCCGTTGACCAGCTCAAGCTGTTCTTTCAGCGTGGGCCGATCGCCGAGCGTTTTCACCACAATGGCTAATACCATCAGTGCGATCACAACCAGAGACAGGCCGACGGTTAAGGCGATGGATCGATTAGTCTTGTTGGTACTATTCATATGACCTTACCCATACCAAGAGATGATCGGCGACCAGGCAAACCGGTCGACCAGCAGAGCTAGAAACAGATAGAGCAGGTAGCTGATCGAAAACTTAAAGGTGCTCCAAGCGGCATCGACTTGCTTGTCATACAGCAGACGGTAGCTCCATTGCAAAAACCGCACACCCAAGCCCAATGCTACAACCGCATAGATACCGCCGCTGGCACCCAAGGCGACAGGCAAAAAAGACACCGCTAACAGCAACCAGCTATACAGCCAGATCTGAATACGGGTATAAGCGATGCCATGCGTAACCGGCATCATCGGGACGTTGGCCTTGGCATAGTCATCCCTGCGATGGATCGCCAGCGCCCAGAAATGCGGAGGCGTCCAGACAAAGATAATCAGCACTAACAGTAGTGGTAGGCCGGCGACTTCACCGGTCACCGCAGTCCAGCCGAGCAGGGGCGGCATGGCGCCGGCCAAACCGCCGATGACGATATTTTGTGGTGTTGCCCGCTTTAGATAGCCGGTATAGATAAGGGCATAGCCGACCATCGAGGCGAGCGTTAGCCAGGCGGTCAGGGCATTGGTATAAGCAAATAAAATGGCCATACCTAAGACGGTCAGTACGATCGCAAAGCTAAAACCAGTCTGCGTGGAAATCCGCCCCGTGGCGATGGGCCGCTTCTGCGTTCGGGCCATGCGTTGGTCGATTTGCTCATCGAGGATATGGTTCACGGCGGCACCGGCACCGGCAAGAAATGCGATACCCAGCGTGCCCATGATCACCGCCACCCAGGGCACGGCACCAAGAGGCGCTAAGGCCATACCAACCCAGGCGGTGATCAGCATTAAAAAGACCACCTTCGGTTTGGTCATTTCATACAGATCGGCGATAAAGGCTTTAGTCGTCATCATCGACCCCGCCCAGGTTGACTCAGACATAGATTGGATCCTTACGATTTAACAAGACATTGATTAGGGCAACCGTCATCAATAGCAGAGCGCCGCCCAAGTTGTGCAACACCGCTACCGATAATGGCAGGCCGAACACCACGTTGCTGATGCCCAGTGCAACCTGCACCGCCAGCAGCCCGATCAATAAACTGGCCCAACCGCGTTGGCGCACCCCGATCAGCGCCCAGGCTAGGCCTAGGACGAATACAGACGCAATGATTGCGCCGATCCGATGGCTAAGGTGAATGGCCGTGCGGGCCGGTACGGCCAGCTTTCCGCCCTCATAATTCGGCCCTATCGGATGCGCAAAATCAAAGCCGGTTTCAAAGTCTGCCTCAGGCCACCATTGGGTCTGGCATTTAGGGAAGTCGGTGCAGGCCAGGGCGGCATAGTTAGCCGAGGTCCAGCCGCCCAAGAACACCTGCATCAGGACCGCGGCAAGTGTCCAGGCAGCCAATTGGCGCGGCTTGTGAAATTGTTTAATCTGCGCAAAGGCACTGAACCGGTTGCCACTCAATCGCAAGGTGAGGATGGCAAGCAGGGTTAGGGTGGTAAAACCCCCGAGCAAATGCGCCGTGACTACTTGAGGCCATAACTTCAGAGTCACCGTCCAAGCCCCAAAGGCACCTTGCAGCAACACCAAACAGAGCAACAGAAGCGGCAGTTTGAGCGGTTGCTTGCGTTCGCGCCGATGCCGTATAGCCATAATAACCAGGCCAACAATTAACAGGCCAAGGCCGGATGCTAGGTAACGGTGCACCATCTCCGGCCATGTCTTGGTCAGGTTAACCGGGATTTCTGGGTAAGTTTCATTGGCAATGGCAATGTCGATCGCCGTCTGCGGTGCCCAGATATGACCGTAACAGGTCGGCCAATCGGGACAGCCGAGGCCGGCATGCGACAGCCGGGTAAAGGAACCCAGCACCACGACGCAGATTGCCATCAAGGTGGCGGCCAGTGCCAAGCCGAAGCTTGGTTTTCTTAGACTCTTACGCATTCGCTCTATCCGATGGTCGATAATTTAAGGAGTTTCTTGAGATCGCTTATTTGGGCGCGATAATCATGGGCATTGGTAAAATACAACATAATGTTGCCAAAGGGGTCGGCCACGAAGACGATATCATCGGCCAGGTCTGCAGCTGGGATGCGGCTCAACAGCTCTGCGGACAGGTCATCCGACGCCAGCGTTCGGACCTGCAGGCGCGGATACTGGACGGCTTCGTCTTGCGCCAATGGCGTCTCGGTCAACAGCACCCGTTCAATACGGGACTCCAGCTTGCCTAAGGCGATATGCATCTGGCGCTGCTCATACAGGCGTTCGCCACAACGCTCCGCACAGACCGGCGAGAGCTGAATCAGGGTCCAATGGCGCTCGGTACCAATCACGACCTCCGGGTATCCCAGGTCGGTGACCGACAGGACTGGTGTGAGCAAAACGCCCTTGTTTGAGGTCTCATCCGGTAACAATAGGCCGCTAAAATAAAGCGCCGTGGATGCCAACAGGACCAGCAAGGGGGTTATTAAGATAATCAGCAATTGGGTACGACTGTAACGAACAGCCTCCACTTCCCCTGACGACGATACTTCACTCACAATTCATACCCCTCAATTATTTTTTTTAAAGCCGGCATATAGAAACATACACAGCAATACTACGGCCATACTAAACCATTGGATGGCGTAGGCTAAATGTTTCGCTGGCGTCATCACCGATGGCTGCCAGATATTGGGCCCGAGGCCCTGTTGTGCGCTGTCGACCAATTGCCCAAACGCTATCACCGGCACGCCGAGCTGCGCTTCCAACCAGTCTGCAGAAAGCCCCTGGACTACCCAGCGGTTCATTGCGCTAGGCCGGTCCAGATTGCTGTCGACATCGAACAGCGCATTCTTCGGCGCCAAGCGCAATGTCACCCGCCCGCTCGCCAAGCCCAGCGGTAACTCTATCACCGGCAACTGGCTGCGATCGTAGTCGCCTGCCAGCCAACCCAAGGACACTGCTAAATGGCCCGCTGGGGTACTGACTAATGACCAAGCCTCATAGCCGAATTGGCCCGCTCGGGTTTGGTTATCCAGCAAGAAAACCATTCGCTTAGAAAACTGCCCGGTAATCACCACGTCCCGATACAGCGGAACGGCTTGCCAATCGACCTGGTCAAAGGTCAGAACATCTGCCTGACCTAGGGCAAGGAGCTGCGATTTTTGAGCGGCTCTGGTAAGCTGCCAGCTGCCCAGTACAATAAAAAGGGGCAATAGACAGGCGGTAAAAATCCACAACCACAGGCCGGGTTGAAATCTTCCCGGCTGATTCGAATGTTTAGGAGCGTCCATGTTTAAAGTCATACTGGTTATATTAGTGATTGCAATGTTGGTGTCCTTATCCGGCGCCCTGGGATCGCTGTTTAACAACGCAGGTCATGCCGATCGACCCAACACCTTTAATTGGCTGATCCTAAGAATAAGCATCGCAGTAGCAATGCTACTGGTCATACTGATTGGATTTGTTACCGGTGAATTGTCTTTCGGTGCACCATGGAGCGGTCAATATTAGGGGCAATCCAATGGATTGCACCCCAGCACAACAGATCATATGGCGTTAAACAATATACACGAAGATGAATAGGCAGACCCAAACGACATCGACAAAGTGCCAATACCAGGCAGAGGCTTCAAAGCCGAAATGATCTTCCGGGGTAAAGTGGCCCTTCAATGAACGTCCCAACTGCACCATCAACATAAAGGTACCGATGGTAACGTGGGCGCCATGAAATCCGGTCAACATAAAGAAGGTCGATCCGTAGATGCCACTTTTCAACGTCAGGCCTAGGTGGTTATAGGCTTCGGCATATTCGGTGACTTGGAAATAGAGGAACACGACCCCTAATAAAACCGTCAGGCTCAACCAGATGTTCAACATACGACGATGTTGCTTACGCAAAGCATGATGCGCGAAGCTCAGGGTTACGCTAGACGTGATCAGCAGAACCGTATTGAGCAATGGCAGATGCCACGGGTCAATAACACCTTGCGCCGGCACGAATTGGCTATTGTCCGGATTGCTCAGCATCGGCCAGCTGTAACTAAAGCCTTCATAGAGGTAGTTGGTAACACCCTTATCGCCTTCGCCGCCGATCCAAGGTCCAACCCAGTGACGGATATAAAACAATCCACCAAAGAAGGCTAAGAAAAACATCACCTCGGAAAATATAAACCAGCCCATGCCCCAGACATAGGATTTCTTCAGCTGGTGACCGTTCAAGCCGGCCTGGTTCTCACGGATCACCGTGGCAAACCAGGTGTACAAAACCAACGCCAAGCCTAAGAAACCGGCAAACATAATCCATTCGCCATTGGAATCAACATTCTGACTCGCGGCGTTAATTAGCGTTCCGCCGCCGAAAACGGCCAAAAACATCGATAAGGCCATAAAGATCGGAATGCGGCTCTCGGCCGGGACGTAATAGCTTTCGTGTTCTTGAGCATGGTTGTCGCTCGATGCAGACATATCACTCTCCAGTATTTATGTTGTAGTCAATCGCTGCCCTGGCAAAGGGTGCTTGGCAGCCTCTTCAAAGTCTTAACTAGTCTAATAACGAGACTTCCAGTTCCCCGGTGACGTCAAACAGGGTGTAAGTGAGACTGATCGTTTTTACCCAATCGGGTAGGTCAGGATCAATCTGAAACACCAAGCCCAGTTCGGCTTCTTCACCGGCTGCCAACGGCTGCTGGTTGAAGCAGAAGCACTCGGTCTTGCTAAAATAACTGGTCGCTTCATAGGGCGACAGGCTCGGTACCGCTTGCCCAACCATGTCACGTTGACTGGCGTTGCGGGCATAATAGCTGACCTGAACGACCTCCCCTGGATAAGCGATTACTTCGCTATCCACGGCGTGAAACTGCCACGACATAGCGGCATTGTTGAGGGCCAAAAACTGCACCTTAATCGGGCGATCTTCCTGCACGACAAAGGGTTGCGCTTCGGCCTGATCAAAACTACTGCCGGTAATGCCGGTCCACTCACAAATTAAGAAATACATCGGGCGTAGGCCATAATAGACAAACAACAACATGCCGATCACCGTACCAATAGACACCATTACTACCTTGAAATGGTTACGTGGCGGCTGTTCCTGCTTAGTCATGTCTATACCCTTTGCTATTAGTCAATTTTCGGTGGTGTTGTGAACGTATGGTAAGGCGCTGGTGACGCGACTTCCCATTCCAGGCCTTCGGCACCTTCCCAAGGTTTCGCTGGCGCTTTCTTGCCGGCGACGATGGTATGAATGACGACAAACAAGAACAACAATTGGCTGGCACCGAATAAGAAGGCACCCATGCTCGAGAGCATATTGATGTCGGCAAACTGGACCGAGTAGTCCGGGATTCGACGTGGCATACCGGCTAGGCCGACAAAATGCTGAGGAAAGAAGGTCACGTTGACGCCAACAAAACTGAGCCAAAAGTGAGTCTTACCCAGTGTCTCGTTGTACATCCGACCGCTCCACTTAGGCAGCCAATAGTACACAGCGGCCATAATAGAAAAGATAGCGCCGGGCACTAAGACATAGTGAAAGTGTGCGACCACAAAGTAGGTATCGTGGTATTGGAAATCGGCCGGTGCGACTGCGAGCATCAGGCCTGAGAAACCGCCAATGGAAAACAACACCACGAATGCAATGGAGAACAGCATCGGTGTTTCGAACGTCAGTGAGCCGCGAAACATGGTCGTGACCCAGTTAAACACCTTAACGCCTGTCGGCACCGCGATTAGCATAGTCGCCGCCATAAAGAACAACTCACCGGCAAAGGGAATGCCGACGGTGAACATATGGTGTGCCCAAACGATAAAACTCAACAGTGCGATCGATGAAGTGGCGTAGACCATGGAGCTGTAACCAAAGAGCTTTTTACGCGCAAAGGTTGGGATAATGGCAGACACGATACCAAAGGCCGGCAGAATCATGATGTATACTTCTGGATGACCGAAAAACCAGAACAGATGTTGGAACAATACCGGTGAACCACCGCCGGCAGCGTTAAAGAACGACGTGCCGAAGTGAATATCCATTAACATCATAGTCACGACACCAGCTAACACCGGCATAACCGCGATCAGCAAAAAGGCCGTAATCAACCAGGTCCAGACGAACAGTGGTAACTTCATCCACGTCATGCCCGGTGCGCGCATGTTCAGAATGGTCGCGATCACATTGATCGCACCCATAATAGAACTGGCACCCATTAGGTGAATGGCGAAAATAAAGTAGGTCACACTCGGCGGCGCGTAGGTCGTCGACAGCGGCGCATAGAAGGTCCAACCGAAGTTAGGTGCGCCACCGGTCATAAATAAGGTACTGGAGAGCATTGCGAAGGCAAAGGGCAAAATCCAGAAACTCAGATTATTCATGCGCGGTAACGCCATATCTGGCGCACCGATCATCATCGGAATCATCCAGTTCGCCAGGCCGACAAAGGCCGGCATCACCGCACCGAAGACCATGATCAAACCGTGCATGGTGGTCATCTGATTGAAAAATTCCGGCTGAATAAGCTGCAGACCGGGCTGGAACAGTTCAGCGCGGATCACCATGGCAAACAGACCGCCAAGGAAGAACATCGCGAAGCTGAACCAAAGGTACAGAGTACCGATGTCTTTATGGTTCGTGGTATAGATCCAACGGGTCAAGCCCTTGGCCGGACCATGATGCTCATGGTCGTGATCGTGGTGATCAGTTGTAGTCGTCATAACAGACCTCCTATTGGCCAGCATTATAATTGAGAATATCAACAGGGGTCACAACATCACCCGTGTTATTGCCCCAGGCATTACGCTCGTAGGTAATGATGGCGGCCATATCCACTTCACTTAATTGCGCGCCGTAGGCCGCCATGGCCGCGTTGTTGCGCGAACCGTTAACCACTATATCGATATGGTCTTCAACCGGACCGAGGGCAATGACGCTGTTTTTCAACGCGGGGAACACGCCGGCTATACCACTACCATCGACCTGGTGGCAGGCGGCACAGTTTTTCACATAGGCGCTTTCACCCAGCTCCATCAGCTCATCGTAAGTCCAATCTTTCTGGGTGAGCTCGGCCAACTTGCGCGTCTCAACCTTCTTGGCGGCTAACCAGGTATCAAATTCCGCCTGCGTTACTGCTTCAACGACGATCGGCATAAAGCCATGGTCCTTTCCGCAAAGCTCAGTACACTGGCCCCGGTAAGTGCCAGGTTCGTTGATATGGGTCCAGGATTCGTTAACGATACCGGGTATGGCGTCTTTCTTGACGGCCAATTGGGGTACCCACCAGCTGTGGATAACATCGGCAGAAGAGATTACAAAACGGATTTTCATGCCGATTGGCAAGACCAGGGGCTCGTCAACTTCGAGCAGGTAGTTCTCGCCCTTGGTGGTTAGGCCATCTATCTGATCACGCGGCGTGGACAGGCTGGAAAAATAGGTCACTCGCTCCGCGGCATCACCGCCAAGATAGGAATAACGCCATTTCCACTGATAACCAACGATCTCGACGGTCATTTCCGAATCGTCAAAATCGTACATCTTCTCGAGCGTAAAAAACGCGCGATAACCGATGGCGATAACGACAATGGCCGGCAGTATGGTCCATAACAACTCCACCTTGACGCTCTCATGGAAGTTGTCGGCAACCGCGCCTCTGGATTTGCGATGCATCACAATGGAATAGCCCATCACACCGAAAACGATGATGGCGATGACGACACACACCCAGAATATCAACATATGGAGACCATAGACTTCATTGCTGATGTCGGTGACACCTCGGGGCATGTTCAGTTTAAGATCCGCATGGGCCAAAGTGGCCAGCAGCGTAGCAAACAGCAACATGCCGCGACGAAACAGCTTAGTTGGCATATCTTACCTCTTACCGTTATTTTCATTGAGAGCTCTTTCAAAGGCGCGCGACGGAGATCTCGGACGCCTCTGGGCAAACTATTTGGACTAAATCCCGGGCAGTATAAACAGTGTTTTTTTTAAAGCCCAAGCCTGATAACGTACTGGTTTTATAGATTGTTGCGATATATTGTAATTTATTCAATTAAAACAATGAGTTAGGTTGAAAAAATGGAATATATTTATTTTCGGTTTTAGCCCCTTTAAAGGCCGCGGGGCAAAAAAACGCCCCAAAATGACCCATTTTTCCGCTCTAAACGAACGGCCAAGCTACCGTTTTGCTAGAGATCGTTAATAAGCAAGGCTTCCACCGCCGCACAGCGTTCGGCCAGCTGTGCATCATTGCCCGCGGTCACGGTGATATGGGCGATCTTCCGACCGGGCCGTTCGGACTTGCCGTAGTCATGCCAATGCAATCCGGCTACGGCGAGTAAAGCCTGCGTCTCGGGGCGCTTGCCGATGACATTGTACATCGCAACAGGCCCAACGCTTTCGGTACTGCCTAGGGGTAAATTCATTACCGCTCGAACGTGGTTTTCGAATTGGCTGCAACGACTGCCTTCGATAGTCCAATGGCCGGAATTGTGCACTCGGGGCGCTATCTCGTTGGCAATCAACTGACCCTTGTGGACAAAAAACTCAAACGCCATAGTACCAACATAGTTTAGTGCACTCATCACCAATTCGACAGCCTGTTCAGCCAAGGCCTGCAAGCGCGGGTCCTGCATAGGCTGGCTACGGTGTAAGATGCCCTGGCGATGCTCATTGCATATCAGCGGATAGAAAGCGCAGGCTCCGTTTTGGTCGCGCACGCCTATGCAGGACAGCTCGAATTCAAAATCAATAAAACCTTCCAGAATCAAGGGCACGGCACCCAGCTCAGTGAAGGTATCGGTAATATCCTGAGCAGTTCGCAGGACTTTCTGGCCCTTGCCGTCGTATCCAAGCGTGCGGGTTTTTAGCACAGCGGGCAGGCCGATCTGACTAACAGCCTCGACTAAGGACTGCTGATCGTTCACTTCGGCGACAGGCGCCGTGCGAATGCCAAGAGACTGAAACAGCGTTTTTTCGGCCCACCGGTCACGAGCCGTGGCCAATGCCTCTGCGGGCGGATAAACCGGCCGA
>JBLHFL010000039.1:0-12044 GCA_047618105.1 Granulosicoccus sp. | reverse complement strand
GTCAGAGTATCCGCTATCCACTCTAGGGCATCTATATGATTTTCGACGTCTTGCTGTTCTAGAAACTGCGCCCAGCGCGAGGACAAATCGCTATCCGAATAGGGCAGCGCCGAATTAAGAATTCGATCGATATGTTTTTCGCTCGTTGGATAGACATGTGCCAGCCACTGCAATGCCAGATGAACCGCCGCTTGGGTCGGATCCGGATGAGTTAGCCAAAAAGCTGTTGTCGATTCATCGAGTGAGTTGTCGTTTATCATTGTCATTTTTTTTAATGAACTCAATCAGGGTCTGCTTGGTAACCAATTAGTCTGCACTAAAGTGGTACTTCGTAACGTTATTCTAACACCTTAATTGCTCTTTCTGGAAATGTGAACCATTGATCTCGTAAAGAGGGATTCAATTATGAGTGTTTGATAGATCCTTGGGCTTTTTTTTCGCATCTATGAGGATGACATTAACCACTAAAAGGTGCTGCCAAGGACGTTCGCTGATGGCAAAGACCTACCGAAGGCAGGCCTTGCCAAGGGTGCTAGAGCTTGTAGCGCTCTGGCAAGGGCAGGCGCGCCACACCGGAATCAACCGCGGCACGTGCCACTGCGCCGGCTACGCTGACTAGCAGGCGCGGATCCAACGGCTTGGGTATAATGTACTCTTGGCCGTAAACAAATACTTCACCGCCGTAGGCGTCGACCACTTCCTGTAATACCGGCTCTTTGGCCAAATCACGCAGAGCATAGGCTGCTGCCAACTTCATAGCCTCATTGATTTTGCTGGCGCGAACATCTAAAGCCCCACGGAAGATAAAGGGGAAGCCCAAGACATTATTGACTTGGTTTGGATAGTCAGAGCGACCCGTGGCCATAATTAAATCGCTGCGTTCGGCCCGCGCCAGTTCTGGGGCAATTTCCGGATCTGGGTTAGAGCAAGCGAACACAACAGGCTTAGCGGCCATGGCACGCAGATTTTCGACAGACAATTGGTTCGCACCCGACAGGCCCAAGAACACATCGGCGCCAACAATCGCTTCGGCCAATGTGCGCGTCTTAGTGACATCATTGGCAAACTCGGCCTTGTACTGATTAACCCCTTCACGACCGGTAAAGATCACCCCGGTTCGATCGATCATAATTACATTGTCTTTATTCATACCCGCCGCAACCAGCAGGCGAGCGCAAGAGATGGCCGCCGCACCGGCGCCCAGACAAACCATTTTCGCGGTGGCGATGTCTTTACCCTGAATTTCCAGCGCATTCAACATACCGGCGACGGTCACGATGGCGGTGCCGTGCTGATCATCGTGCATAATCGGGATGTCACAAGACTCGATTAGGCGGCGTTCAATTTCGAAACATTCCGGTGCCTTAATGTCCTCCAGGTTGATGCCGCCAAAGGTATCGGCGATCAGCTCAACGGTGCGCACGATTTCGTCGATATCGGCGGAATTGATCTCGATATCGACCGAATCGACATCGGCAAAGCGTTTAAACAGTAGTGCCTTACCTTCCATAACTGGCTTACTGGCCAAACTGCCCAGGTTGCCCAAGCCCAAAATGGCGCTGCCATTAGATACAACGGCGACCAGATTACCCTTAATGGTGTACTTGTAGGCATCATCTGGATTGGCGGCAATAGCGCGCACTGGCTCGGCAACACCTGGGCTATAGGCTAACGCCAGGTCGCGCGAGGTTTGCGCAGGGGTGCTGATTTCGATGCTGAGTTTGCCGGGCTTTGGGTTGGCATGATAATCGAGAGCGTCTTGCTTCAAGTTGTCAGACATGAATACTTCCTGTTGTTATTGGTGTTTTCGGTGGCGCTAGCATAACGCCGCGCTGCCCCGCGCTCAACCAATGCTTAGTATCATTTTTCCAAGGGCCATTTATCGCCCCATCGGCAGTGACTGAAGTGGCCCGAAGCACTTTATGGGTGGGGCGGAGAGAAAATCAGGCCATAAAAAAAGCCCGGCATTAACCGGGCTTCTTCTAACAATCGGAGTGACGGATCACTTACCGATTTTACGTCCGCCGAAACGGGTGTTGAACTTGTCAATTCGACCGCCGATATCAACATTCTTCTGCTTACCGGTATAGAAAGGGTGGCAAGCGGAACAAACGTCTAAGTGCATGGCACCAACACGAGTTGACTGGGTGGCAATAACATTACCGCACGAACAGGTTGCAGTAAGGGCTTCATATTTAGGGTGCATATTATCTTGCATAACTAATACCTCAATTTACGCCGCTACCTGGTCGTTGCCGGGCACCGCGCTTTGACGGAACATAAACTTTAGGGGCACAATGGTCATTAGACCAGCCCCCAAAAAGGGAGCGCAATACTACCAGAGTCCAATCATTTGACAAGCCAAATAAAGATTCCGCCCTATAGAATCCATGTCGCCATACCCGGACCCTTCAGTGGGCCGCTCGGTTACTGCCATCATAGCCCGGTTGCACTCGGCGCACGTTGCCTGGTCCCCCTAGGTCGCCGGGTCGTGGTCGGGGTGACCGTCGCGCCCGGGCCCGATGACGCGGACTATCCCATTGAAAAGCTCAAGCCCATTGGCGCCGTGCTCGACCCAGGCGCCTTGTTGCCGGCCGACATCTTGGCGCTGGCGGCGTGGTTGGGGCGCTATTACCTGCATGAATTCAGCAGCGGCTTTCTGCTTGCTCTGCCTGCCCTGTTGCGCAAAGGTGGCGCCGCCGAGTTGCCGGTCGAGGAATGGGTCACCCTGACGGTCCCCGGTGCGGCCATCCTGCCCGACCAACTGAAACGCTCAGTGGCTCAACAACAATTGATCGCCTTGCTGCAAGATATCTCTACCAGCACGGTGCGCGCACTGCGGGAGCGTGGCTTCAGCCGCAGCCAACTGACCAGCCTAGTAAAGAAGGACCTGATCACGATCCAGATCCACCAGGACGACAAGCCCATAGCCCCTACGGGCACTTTGTTTGAGCCGGCCCTTGAGCTTAATGACGAACAGCAATCGGCGCTCGACGCTGTCAACCGCGTACCTTCTTCGCCCTTTTTGCTTGAAGGCGTCACTGGAAGCGGCAAGACCGAAGTCTATTTACAGGCGATCGAACGCTGCCTGCGGGAAGGCAAACGCGCTTTGGTACTGGTACCGGAAATTGGCCTGACTCCGCAGACCATTCGGCGCTTCCAAAGTCGTTTCCAAGATCGCGTAGTGGCCTTGCATTCTGGCCTCTCCGACGCGCAACGCCTGTCAGCTTGGCTGCAAGCCAGCCTCGGACAGGCCGCGATCGTGATTGGCACCCGCTCGGCGGTACTCACCCCGCTGCCCAATCTTGGGCTGATTGTGGTCGATGAAGAGCACGACCTGTCCTATAAACAGCAGGACAGCCTGCGCTATCAGGCCCGCGATGTAGCCCTCAAGCGCGCCCATGATGCCGGCATCCCCATTATCCTCGGCACGGCCACGCCCTCATTGGAAAGTTTGCACAATGCCCAGACCGGTCGCTTTGGTCACCTGTTGTTAAATCATCGCGCCGGCGGGATGGCCCTGCCCGGCGTGGAAACCATCGATATGCGCAAACAGCAACATCAGAACGGGCTGTCTGAACGGCTCCTGATGCGTGTGGCCGACCATCTGGCCGATGGCAACCAGGTGCTGCTGTTCCTCAATCGGCGCGGCTACGCGCCATCTTGGTTTTGCGCTGACTGTGGCTGGATGGCCGACTGTGTGTTTTGCGATGCGCATCTAACCCACCATCGCCAGGGCTATAGCAACATTTGCCATCATTGTGGCCATCGCGAGGCACCCCGCAAGAGCTGCCCCACCTGCCATTCCAACCAAGTATCGGCCATGGGCACCGGCACCGAGCGGGCCGAAGAACTGCTCGGCGAACTCTTTCCCGCGGTCCCAGTGATTCGTTTCGATCGCGACGCCGCCAGTACTCGACACAAGTTTGTCGCCCAACTGGAGCGCACCGACCTGCCCGGTCCGGCGATCATCGTCGGCACCCAGATGCTGGCAAAAGGCCACCATTTTGAGCGGGTGACACTGGTCGGCATTTGGGATATCGATATCGGGCTGTTCAGTGCCGATCTGCGCGCGCGGGAACGCATGGGGCAACTCTTAACCCAGGTCTCCGGTCGGTCCGGGCGCGGCGAACGGCGCGGCGAAGTATTGATCCAGACCTATTACCCGGACGATCCGATCTTTGTGCCGCTCAAGCAGCATGACTATCGTACCTTTGCCAACGACCTGCTGGCCGAGCGCCAACGCAGTGGCCTGCCGCCCTTTGGCTATCTGGCGGTAATTCGCTGCGATAGCGCCTTCGCCGATCGAGCCGAGGCGCGCCTTCAAGAGATGGCGCATTATCTACTGGGCACCCAACGGGTTCGGGTGCTCGGGCCCATTCCTGCCCTGCTGTCTCGGCGCGCCGGCAAACACCGGTTTATGCTCATCGTGCAGAGTGACAAGCGCAGCCATCTGCACCAAAGCCTGACCCCGCTACACCAACATTACCCGCGCGACCAACAGCAGGTCAGCTGGCATATCGATATCGACCCGGCCGAGCTGGCCTAGCGGCGCGGGCGGGTCAGCCAGCCGCTGGCAGCGATCACCCCGCACACCACCAGGGCCATGCCCATCAGCATTACGCCCGTGGGCGCTTCGTGCAGTAACAGCAGTGCCAGGCCAGCGGCAACGACCGGTGTTAAAGCGCCTATGGTCGAGGTCAGTTCGGCGCCCAAGCGGGTAATAGCATGGCCATAAGCCAGACTGGCACCCAGGCCGACTAATAAGCCCTGCACCGTCCCCTGACTGACCAACACCCACCATGGCAGGCCGCCAAAGCCAAACGGCACCTCGGCGGTCCAGGCTAGAGCTAGGGCCAAACCACCATTGGGCACCACCACTAGAGATGCGGCTTCAATGGGACTCAGACCGCTTTGCCGGACCGATACCGTCAACACGGCCCAGCAACTGCTCGCAGCGATCAGCAGCAACGAACCTTGCAAGACATCCGCGTCGGCGCTCAGCCAGGCATGGCCGAGCAGTAGCAAGACACCGATGGCAATAATAGCCAGGCCTATCCGGCGCGACCGGGACAGCGTTTGACGGAAAAATAGCACGGCCAATGCACTGATAAAGAGCGGCGCCACGCCGGGGATGAGGGTGCTGGCCACAGCAACCTGGGACAGCGCCATGCCCTTAGCCGACAGCATAAAGAACGGCAGACCGCCGCCAGCGATTATGCCGATGCGATACGGCAGGGGAATTTGCACAATGGTCGACCAGCGCCGAATTAATAAGGGCAACAGCAGTAAACCTGGCAGGGCATAACGGAACAGAGCCATATCTGGAATCGTCAAGGCGGAGCGCATGCCCAGCTGCAACGAAACAAAATACACCGACCAGATCAATACGGTGACACCCGCAGCCAACAAGCCGTTGCGCAGGCTCGAGGACGTAACTGGCAAGGCATGCACCTGGCGCAGCGTTGACGGCAGCGCGGTGGTTGCGGTAAGGCTTGGTCGCATGGCTTTATCCTGCATAAATAGGCAGGCCATTATCAATCAGTCAGGTCGCTTAATTTTGGTTATTTAGTAGTAAATTGACACTATTATTAGCATACTGTGTCAATATTTATGCATATGTTGGTTAAAACAACCATGGACAAGATTGATCGCATCTTGCTTGAGCTGGTTCAGAAAAACGCTCGCTTAACCGCTGCCGAATTGGCCGAAGCCGTTTCGTTATCACCCTCGCCGGTAGCTCGACGATTACGCCAATTGGAGGCCGAGGGGCTAATTGAAGGCTACAGGGCGCAATTAAACAAAGGAAAGCTGGGCTTGCATATAACCACCTTTGTGCAAGTTCGCCTCAAAGAACACCAAGATCAAACGATCATGACCTTTGAAGCCGAAATGCGCGCAATGGCCAGCGTTATCAGTTGTTATACGGTTTCGGGTGCCTTCGACTACCTTTTGCATGTGGTCACCCCGAGCCTTGAGGGCTACGAGCAGTGGGTTCGGCAATTGCAAAGACTGCCGATGGTCAGTCAGGTCGACAGCAGCTTCGCTATCCGCGCCGTAAAGGCCAACGATCCGCTGCCCATCCCTTGATAGTTTAACCTCCGTTGGCCGATACGGGATGCTGGCTACTGAGGTCGAAAATATGGATAATGCGCAGCGCTTTACCGCCTATTTCCTCGTTCCGGAGAACACTTTTTCATGAAGCAACAGATTGCCCAACTGTTAGCCACCGCTGCCGAACAATTGAAAGCAACCGGTTTTATTCCGAGTGACCAGGCCATCGCGGTCATGGTCGACAACACTCGTGACAAAAGCCATGGCGATCTGACCAGCAATCTGGCGCTTATTTTGGCCAAGGCATGCCGCAACAATCCGCGCAATGTGGCCACCGCCTTGATTGCGGCGCTGCCGGACACGCCGTTGGTGAGCAAAATCGAAATTGCCGGGCCGGGCTTTATTAACTTCTTTTTAGCCGGTGCGTCGAGCGCGGAAATTGTCGCCGAAGTCTTGGCCCAAGGTTCGGCCTTTGGCACCAATAACTCCGGTGACGGACGTCGGGTGCAGGTCGAATTCGTTTCCGCCAACCCAACTGGCCCGTTGCATGTCGGCCACGGTCGCGGCGCCGCCGTCGGCGATTCACTGTGTCGCGTATTGGCCGCCAACGGTTGGCAGCCCACTAGAGAATTTTATTACAACGACGCCGGTGCACAAATTCAGAATCTGGCCCTCTCGGTGTCGGCCCGGGTGCACAATATCGCACCAGACCAAGACGGTTGGCCGGAAAATGGTTATCGCGGCGATTACATCAGTGATGTGGCCCGTGCGTATCTGGCCGGTGAAACAGTGATTGCCGATGACCAGAATGTGACCGCCAATGGCGATCCAGACGATCTGGTTGCCATACGCCAGTTCGCCGTGGCTTACTTGCGCCGCGAACAGGATCTGGACTTGCAGGCCTTCGATGTCGATTTCGATGTGTACTTTCTCGAATCCTCGCTCTATGCCGACGGCCTGGTCGAGGAAACCGTGACAAAATTGATTGCCAGCGGCTTCACCTATGAAAAAGATGACGCCCTGTGGCTAAAGACCACCGACTTCGGTGACGATAAAGATCGGGTGATGCGCAAAAAAGACGGCGGCTACACCTATTTCGTCCCCGATGTGGCCTATCACAAAAACAAATTTGAACGCGGCTTCGACCGGGTCATCAACCAACAAGGTGCCGACCATCACAGTACCGTCACCCGAGTACGGGCCGGCTTACAGGCCCTTCAGGTTGGCATTCCGGTCGGCTACCCCGATTACAACCTGCATCAGATGGTCATGGTCGTCCGCGGCGGTGAAGAGGTGAAACTCTCCAAACGGGCGGGCAGCTATGTCACCCTGCGCGATTTGATCGATGAAGTCGGCCGCGATGCGACCCGCTACTTTCTGGTATCACGCCGAGGCGATGCCCAGATCACCTTTGATATCGATCTGGCTCGTTCGAAAAACAACGACAACCCGGTCTATTATATTCAATACGCTCATGCGCGCGTATTTGGCGTTCTCGATCGCCTGGTCGATCAACAACTGGGTTTCAACCAGGCCGATGGCCTGGCCGCCTTGGGCCGCCTCGATCAGGAAGCGGAACGCGAACTGATGACCCAGCTGCGGCGCTATAGTGACATTGTAAAAAGCGCCGGCACGGCACTCGAACCTGCTATGATTGCCAATTATTTACGGGACCTGGCTGGCCTGTTTCACAGCTATTACAACAATCATAAGATGTTGGTAGCCGATGATGAAATTCGCAATGCTCGCCTGGTCTTGTCTACTGCCGTGGCACAGGTCTTGGCCAATGGCCTGGACCTGTTAGGCGTCAGCGCACCTGAAAAAATGTAACCTGGAGTAACCGATGGCACGCGATTTCGCCCACAAACCCAAGGCCCCTCAGGGCAGCTCCATTCCAACGTGGGTGTGGATCTTTACTGTGTCGGTGGCCCTTGGTTTTGGCGGGTTTTTATATTTTTTAAACGCAGTGCCGGCCGACAAGGGCGGTGCCGACGCCGTGCGCAAACAATTGGCCATCGCCTTACGCGAACCGCTGGCCACACCCGAGCCGACAACGGTCAGCCCAGAGCATGAAAGCATCGATGATATTAAGGCCAAGGCTGAGACGCTCAAACAGGCCTTCGAATTCTACCAATTACTGGAAAACGATGAGGTGTCAATCGATCTGCCAGGCGACCAGATAGCCCCGACTGAGCCGACTGCGAGCGGCCCTGCTGCAAGTCAAGACAGCCCCAGTAAGGTGTCGCCCGTGGCGGTGCCCGACGCTAAAAACTGGATTATTCAGGTCGCCTCCTTCAATCGAGTAGCCGACGCCGATCGGTTGCGGGTCGAACTTATATTGAACGGTTTGCCCAACACTGAAATACAGTCGGTCGATGTGGCCGGCAAGGGCACCTTTCACCGCGTGATGGTCGGCCCCTTTGATCATCGCCCCTCGCTCAACAAGGCTCAGGATACCCTCGCTAAACTCAACTATCAGGTCCTGGTCAAGAGCCAATAGCAAGCTGGGATTTCAGCGCTGGGTTAAGTCTCTGCCTGCGCACCCAGCAATGGCTTAATTCGCCCCTTACCTTTTAAACTCGCGCCGACGTCCCCACATAGATCGTTGAATTCAATGATAGGCAACTCCTTCATGACAACGATTGTTGCGGTCCGCCGCAATGACCAGGTCGTTATCGCCGGCGATGGTCAAGTATCTCTTGGAAATACCGTATTAAAAAGCAATGCCCGCAAGGTGCGCCGCCTGTATCAGAACAAGGTGATCGCCGGCTTTGCCGGTGGCACCGCCGATGCCTTTACGTTATTTGAAAAATTCGAGGCCCACCTGCAGCAGCACAGCGGCCATCTTACCCGAGCGGCGGTTGAGCTGGCCAAAGAGTGGCGTTCCGATCGGGCGTTGCGGCGCCTAGAAGCCCTGCTGTTGGTAGCCGATGGCGAGACGTCTCTGCTTATTTCGGGCACCGGCGATGTGGTGGAACCGGAATATGGCGTGATCGCCATCGGTTCAGGCGGCAACTACGCCTTCGCGGCGGCCCGGGCGCTCTATGAAAACACCGACCTGGACGCTAAAACCATCGCCGAAAAGTCCATGGCATTAGCCGCAGATATTTGCGTCTTCACCAACCACTCGGTGGTTGTCGAAACGCTGTAAAACAGTTCACCGGGCCCTGCCAACCCGGACAGGCCCCCGCCCGACGCCCAAGGCATTCGCGTTGGCCATATAAAGGTACGAGGTTAGTATGTCGACAATGACACCCAGAGAAATCGTCCATGAGTTGGACAAACACATTATTGGTCAGGATGACGCCAAACGCGCCGTGGCCATTGCCCTGCGTAATCGCTGGCGGCGCATGCAACTCGATGAGCGGATGCGCGACGAAATCACACCGAAAAACATTCTCATGATCGGCCCCACTGGGGTTGGTAAAACGGAAATAGCACGGCGCTTGGCAAAGCTGTCCAATGCGCCCTTTATCAAGGTCGAGGCGACCAAGTTTACCGAAGTCGGCTATGTCGGTCGCGATGTTGAATCGATTATTCGCGACCTGGTCGAAACCGGCATCAAGCTGTTTCGCGACCATGAATTGCATGCCGTCCGGCCGCGTGCCGAGGATGCGGCCGAAGACAGAATCCTCGATATACTCTTACCATCGGCGCGCACCGGTTCGACCGATGACGACTCTAAAGCGCTGCCGTCCGCGACCCGACAGACCTTCCGTAAACGCCTACGCGAAGGCGAACTGGACGATAAGGAAATTGAGATAGAACTGGCCGAAGCCAAGGTGGGTGTCGAAATTATGGCGCCACCGGGTATGGAAGAGATGACCAGCCAGTTGCAAAATATGTTTTCCAATATGGGCAACGACAAAAAGAAGACCCGCAAGGTACCGATCAAAGAAGCCCTTAAGCTGCTGACCGAGGAAGAGGCTGGCCGGATGATCAATGAGGACACGCTGCGCCAACGAGCCCTGCACGCGGTGGAGCAAAACGGTATCGTGTTTCTCGATGAGATCGACAAGATTGCCAAGAGTGACAATCGCGGTGGCGGTGACGTCAGTCGGGATGGCGTGCAGCGCGACCTGTTGCCGTTAATAGAGGGCTGTACGGTCAACACCAAGTACGGCATGGTGAAGACTGACCATATCCTCTTTATAGCCAGTGGTGCCTTTCACTTTTCCAAACCGAGCGATCTAATTCCCGAACTGCAAGGCCGATTACCGATACGGGTAAATCTGCAGGCACTGACACCGGACGACTTCAAGCGTATCTTGACCGAGCCGGACTACAGCATTACCGAGCAGTATATCGCGCTGATGCAGGCCGAAAATCTCCTGGTCGACTTCAGTGACGATGCCATCGAAGCCATCGCCCGGACGGCATACCACGTCAACGAGAACACCGAGAACATCGGAGCTCGACGCCTACACACCATCATGGAACGGTTGTTTGAAGGCATATCCTTTGATGCCAGTGAACGCTCGGGCGAAAAACAGTCTATCGATGCCGCCTTTGTCGAGGCCGCGCTCGGTGAACTGGCTCAAAACGAAGATCTCAGTCGCTTTATTCTCTAGCGACCAGCGCGAAGCACGGTCGATTTAACCCGCCGTGCTGCGCACCATTAAGTCAAATTGGCGCTGGCAATACCGCATATCTGTGCTTTAGTTAGGGCTCGCCATAAGTCGATGCCCAAGCCGATGACCCGCATGATTTTCAGTGCCGATACCCTACCGCCCTTAACCAGTGAGCCGCCCTGCGAACCTTGGCACATTCTAATAGTCGACGATGAACCCAGTGTTCATGATGTCACCCGACTGACCCTGAACCGACTGGAACTGTTCGGCCAGCCGGTTAAGTTGCATTCGGCTTTTTCAGCGGCCGAGGCCCGCCACCTGCTGGAGTCCGACACCCAATACTGTTTAGCCTTTGTCGATGTCGTGATGGAGACCCCCCATGCCGGTCTGGAGTTGGTCGAGTGGATTCGCAACGACCGCAAGAACAGCGCCATCCGTCTTATTCTGCGCACCGGCCAAGCCGGTATGGCACCAGAGTCGGACGTTATCCGCAATTATGATATCAATGACTACAAATCCAAGACCGAGCTAACCGCTCAAGGCTTGGCTACCTGCGTATTCAATGCCGTGCGCGGTTATAAGGATATCACCACCATCGGTTGCCAATTGGCCGCGTTTCGACTACTGATCGATACCTCCGCCGGTCTGCTCAAACTCGATGATTTGGATCTCATGGCGAGCTCCGCCCTGCAAGGGTTGTTGAGCATTTTACAACTGGAGCGTTCAACACTCTATCTGGCACGACGTCAGCACAGCCTATTTGCCGAACCAATCGACACCCTGCTCAGTTGTGGCAATGGCGCGCAACAATGCGTTAGCAACGGCCTAGAGGGTCTCCCTGAGGCGATTCGCGCACGCATTGAACAAACCTTTAGCGATCAAAGCACTGTCGCTAGCGCACAAGACTTTGTCGGTTATTTCGCCACCGGTCAGGATGCCGCGGTGGTCTTATGGGTCGAATACCCGACCGATGAGAGTCATTTTCGAGCCGGCTTGATCGAACTCTATGCCAGCCAACTGGTGCTAATCTTTGAAAACCTGATGCGCCAAAACCAGCTCGCCAGCAATCAGAAGGAACTAATGTACATAGTCGGTGATGCCATCGAGGCGCGTAGCCTGGAGACCGGCAGTCATGTTAAGCGGGTCGCGCTGATCTGTGAGTTTTTTGCCCATCAGTTAGCGCTGCCCAGAGAGTTTATTGAAGCCATTAAAATTGCCGCACCCTTGCACGACATCGGCAAAATAGCCATTTCCGAAGCCATCCTGCACAAGCCGGGCAAGTTCACCCCGGACGAATGGGCCATTATGCAAAGCCATGCCACCATAGGGGCCCAGATTTTGGAGAAATCCAAGCTGCCGGTAGCCTGCTTAGGCGCCCGCCTGGCCCGCTGGCATCATGAAAATTGGGATGGCAGTGGT
>JBLHFL010000038.1:0-12062 GCA_047618105.1 Granulosicoccus sp. | reverse complement strand
CGGCGTCTTGTTCTAGATTCTTCGCGGCAAGCACCGTCTCAAACGCCTCCTCACCGACCTTTTCGAGGATCTTATCGAGACCCTTGGCGTACAGGGAAGCGACATAGGAGCTGTCGGCGGCTGCGCCCTTACGCTGGTCCAGAGTTTCGGCCAGTTTGTTCAGGATATCAATCATCTCATTCTCTGTTTAGGTGATTTTATGCGTTTTCTGGCCCGCTCTGAGCGCCAACATGAGCGGGGTGGTTAAAGCTTTCGTGCTGTGCTAACGAATCAAGGCCAGACCAGGCAAAGCGATGCACTGACCAAGAGCAACCATTGTCCGGCGGACAGGTCACTAAACAGAGCCTCGACAGGGGTAAACCAGAGTCCGGTGACCAGCACCGCCAAGGCAATCACCCTACGCAGGGCGGCACGCCCTTGACGCCGTTGTAGTCGAATTACGTCAGCAATTTGACTCTGCTGTCGATCTTCGGCGCTGCCGAGACGACGCAACTGGACCAGGGCGTCGTGTATCAGATCGGGCATCAGCGGGGCCTTAGCAAGCCAACCTGGGCCATGTTGTGTGATCGCCTTAAGCAATCGCTTGGGTCCAACCTGCTCCTTAACCCAGGTTTCAAGGAAAGGTTTGGCGGTTTGCCAAAGATCCAACTGAGGATAGAGCTGGCGACCCAAACCTTCGATATTCAATAGGGTCTTCTGCAGCAGGACCAGTTGCGGTTGCACCGTCATATCAAAACGACGGGCGGTCTGGAACAGGCGCACCAATAATAGACCAAAGGATATCTCACTGATGGGCCGTTCGAAGATGGGTTCACAGACGCTGCGAATAGCCGCTTCAAACTCATTCACTCGGGTCGTGGCAGGCACCCAGCCCGACTCAACATGCAGCTGCGCCACCAGATGATAATCTCGATTAAAGAATGCCAATAAGTTCTGGGCCAAATAGTTCTGATCTTCTTGCGACAAGGAGCCGACAATACCGCAGTCAATGCCGATATACTTTGGATCGGCGGGCGTGCTGATATCGACAAAGACATTGCCCGGATGCATATCGGCGTGGAAAAACGAATCGCGAAAGACCTGGGTAAAGAAGATCCGCACGCCACGCTCGGCGAGAACCTTGAAGTCGATTTGTGCGGCCGTCAGGGCGGCTATATCCGAGACCGGCGTGCCATAGATGCGTTCCAGCACTAAGACCTGTTTGCGGGTGTATTGCCAGTGAACCTCCGGAACATACAGTTCCCCGTCGGCCAAGGTGTTACGCCGCAAGGTCGCGGCATTGGCGCCCTCGCGCAGCAGATCAAGCTCATCGATAATGGTGCGCTCAAATTCCTCGACCACCTCGAGCGGGCGCAAGCGTTTGCCGTCGGCACTGAGTCGCAACAAGCGGGCCAGCAGCTTCATCACGCCCAGATCTTTGCGGATGGTGCGCTCGATGCCGGGCCGAATCACCTTAACGACCACTTCTTGGCCATCAAACAATAAGGCAGAATGCACCTGAGCGATCGATGCTGACGCCAGAGGCTCTAGATCAAAGCGGGCAAACAACTCGGCCACCGACTGACCCAGCTGGGCTTCGACGATGGCTTGAGCATCAGTGCCGGGAAAGGGTGCCACCCGATCTTGCAAGAAGGCTAGCTCGTCGGCCATTTCCGCCGGCAACAGATCGCGTCGGGTCGACAGTATTTGGCCAAACTTGATAAAGACCGGCCCCAAGTGCTCCAGGGCCAAACGCAGGCGCCGACCTTCATTAGCCTGCGCGGAACTGAGCCAACGCAACGGCGAACAAAAAATAAGGACTCGCAACAGCAACGGCATGGACTGACGGGGCAGCAGGGTATCGAGCCGGTAGCGACTGAAGACCCATAGAATGCGCAGCGCACGCACCAGGCTCATGCGCCTGGATCCGCCGTCGCGGCCGCCAGTCGCTGGGCGAGCCGACTGATCTTCGCCGCCACCCGCTCAACGTCGTTACGCGCCGTCTGAACTTGCGACTGATGGCGCTGCCACAGATCATTGGGCACCAAGAGCCCGGATTCCTCACGCCAATAGTTTCGACTGGTGCGGCTGGCTGAGGCAAAGTGTTGACGCGCCATGCCGCCTAAAAACCGCAGGCCGTCGGCGACCACATGGGCCGCCAGATCGCCAATCTTGTCGCCGATGGCCATTTCCCAGTCAATGTCGAGATGGGCCAGAATGTCCTGAATGGCGAAGAAGGTGCGCGTATCGCCCTCTATGTTGATCTGATGAGCCATCATCGCGGCAGTTCGGTCCGTGGCGCGCAGCACTGCGAGCAGGTCTGCTGCCGTGCCGGCGACACGGGCATCATAGGCTTCAATTTGACCGTTCTGAAAAAATACAAAGCCATTGGCTTCGATCGAGACACTAATCGCCACCTTTGGCTCGGTCACCACTAACACCAGGGATTTGCCGGCTAGGGCGACCATTTTTTGCTGGGCAATCGGATCGTAGGTCAGCGCATCATTTACCAGCTTCTGCACCGGCCACAGCCATTCGCTCATGCCTTGACTCCACGATGCAACGCAACGATACCGCCGGTCAGGTTGTGGTAAGTCACGCGATCAAAACCGGCGTCCGTCATCAGGTTTTTTAGGGTTTCTTGATCCGGGTGCTTGCGAATCGATTCGGCCAAATACTGATAACTATCGGCATCTTGGGTGATTAATCGGCCCATGATCGGCAAGGCTTTGAAGGAGTAGAAATCGTAGGCCTTATTTAACAGGTTGTGCGTCGGTTTGGAAAACTCCAGTACCAGCAAGCGACCACCGGGTTTCAATACCCGATACATATCGGCCAGGGCAATGTCCTTATGGGTCACATTGCGCAGGCCAAAGGCGATGGTCACGACATCGAATTCATTATCGGCAAAGGGTAGAGCCTCGGCATTGGCTTGGACTACCTCAAGGTTGCCGGCGATGCCTCGATCCGCAAGGCGATCGCGCCCAACCTGCAACATCGATGCGTTGATGTCGGCGAGCACCACCTGACCTTCTGGCCCGACTCGTTTGGCAAAAGCATAGGACAAATCACCGGTGCCGCCGGCTATATCCAGCACCCGATTGCCCGCACGGACACCCGACATCTCGATGGTATAACGCTTCCACAACCGGTGGACGCCGAATGACATAACGTCGTTCATCAGGTCGTATTTGCCGGCAACAGAATGGAACACATCGGCGACCATCTTCTGTTTATCGTCGGCTTTGACCGTCTTGTAGCCGAAATGGGTGGTCTCGTCGTTGGACTTCGCTTCGTGTGAATCAGCCATGGGGTGCTCTACAATGAATAATCAGCGCCATTGTAGCCGTTTCACTCGACGCCTGCACCCAGTTGAAAAGACCCCCGCGCGATTAGTTTTGCGCTTTATTTGGCGGATCGTTAGGCTAGGCCCCACTTCAACCAGATACCACTAGAGAGCCAATGCCATGCGTGCTTTTCCTGCTACCCGCTTACGTCGATTACGAGCCCAAGACTTTTCCCGCCGCCTGGTGCGTGAAAACCAACTGAGCGTCGATGATTTGATCTATCCGGTGTTTGTTTTAGACGGCGAAAACCAGTGCCAACCGGTTGCCTCCATGCCCGGCGTCGACCGTCTGTCGATCGATCTATTGGTCGCGCGGGCTCAGGAATGGGTCGACCTCGGCATCCCGATGCTCGCACTGTTCCCGGTCACGCCAGCACAGCTGAAATCCGAGCGCGCCGAGGAGGCTTTTAATCCGGATGGCTTAACGCAACGGGCCGTACGCGCTCTCAAGGCCGCTTACCCCGGCCTTGGGATTATGACCGACGTCGCCCTTGACCCCTTTACCAGTCATGGCCAGGACGGCATTATCGATGACCAGGGTTATGTTTTAAATGATCTGACCACGACGATTCTGGTCAAGCAAGCCCTGTCTCATGCCCAGGCCGGAGCGGATGTAATCGCACCGAGCGATATGATGGACGGCCGCATTGGCGCTATCCGTCAGGCGTTGGAACAGACATCTCACGTCAACACTCTGATCATGGCCTATTCGGCGAAATATGCGTCGAGCTTCTATGGTCCATTTCGTGATGCCGTCGGCTCTGCCAGCAATTTGGGCAAGGGTGGCAAAACCACCTATCAGATGGACCCAGCCAACAGTGCAGAAGCCATTCATGAGGTGGGGCTGGATTTGCAAGAAGGGGCTGATATGGTCATGGTAAAGCCGGGCATGGCCTATCTGGATATTGTCTGGCGCTTAAAACAGGAATTCGGTGCACCGACCTTTGCTTACCAAGTTAGCGGCGAATACGCCATGTTACAGGCCGCGGCACAGAACGGCTGGATCAACCGAGATGAGGTGATGATGGAAAGCCTGCTCGCCTTTAAACGCGCCGGGGCCGATGGCATTCTGACTTACTCGGCTGTTGCCGCGGCCCGACTATTGGCCTAGGCAATGACCGCAAACTACAGATCCCTCCGGGCCAATGTCCCGGTTTCGCGGGGTCGATAGGCAAGTGCCACGGCATTGTGCCAAAAAGACCCCTACAGCGTCCCACAGGTTTTTGCCCGAAAGGTTGGACAGATCGCTGCGGATCCGTAAGATCGGTTACTCAACTCTTAACGAATTTATTGCCCAATGAGCGAACATATCCTTAGTGTGACCGATGACAGCTTCGAAACCGACGTACTGCGCAACGAACATCCCGTATTAGTCGACTACTGGGCTGAATGGTGTGGCCCGTGCAAGATGATTGCACCCGTACTGGAAGAAGTTGCTGACGAATATGCCGGAAAGCTAGTTGTCGCCAAGTTAAACATCGACGACAACCCGAATACGCCACCTAAGTATGGTATCCGTGGTATCCCAACACTGATGATTTTCAAGGGTGGCGAAGTCGCCGCAACCAAAGTAGGCGCTCTGTCAAAATCCCAACTGCTTGAATTTATTCAAAGTAATAGTTGATCCTTGAGGTTAGGCGCCTAGGGCGCCTAATTTCAAATAAGTTCTGGACACCTTCTGAGACAGCGCCTATATTGTTTGTAAATCAAACAAAAAAACCCCCTCAATCCAACCCCAGAGCCTTTGAGCTCGTCCCACGTCAAGCCTATAATCTATGAATCTGAGCGACTTAAAAACTAAAGCTGTACCCGAACTCTTAGACCTTGCTAAAGAAATGGGTTGTGAAAACATCAACCGAACTCGAAAGCAGGATTTAATATTTAGCATACTGAAACGTCATTCGAAAAGTGGTGAAGACATTTACGGTGACGGTGTGCTCGAGATTTTGCAGGACGGCTTCGGCTTTTTACGTTCCGCAACCGCATCTTATTTGGCCGGCCCAGACGATATTTATGTCTCACCCAGTCAGATTCGGCGCTTTAACTTGCGTACCGGCGATACCATAGAGGGTAAGATTCGGCCACCGAAAGAAGGTGAACGTTACTTCGCTCTGTTAAAAGTTGATAAGATCAACTTTGAGCCCCTGGAAAACGCCAAAAATAAAATCTTGTTTGAAAATCTCACCCCGCTGTTTCCAGATGAGCGTATGACGCTGGAATCCGGCAATGGTGCGACCGAAGATATGGCCGGGCGGATTCTGGACTTGGCGTCGCCGATCGGTAAAGGCCAACGGGGTTTGATCGTATCACCGCCCAAGGCCGGTAAAACCATCATGCTGCAAAACGTCGCGCAGGCAATTTCACGAGCTTGCCCGGACGCCCATCTGATGGTGCTGCTGATCGACGAACGCCCAGAAGAAGTGACCGAGATGCAACGCTCGGTGCGTGGCGAAGTGATTGCATCGACCTTCGATGAGCCACCCGCGCGCCATGTCCAGGTCGCCGAAATGGTGATCGAAAAGGCTAAGCGCTTGGTTGAACACAAGGCCGACGTGATTATTTTGCTCGACTCTATAACCCGTTTAGCGCGCGCCTACAACACCATTGTACCGAGCTCCGGCAAGGTACTCACTGGTGGTGTTGACGCCAACGCCCTAGAACGTCCAAAGCGTTTCTTTGGTGCGGCGCGTAATATCGAAGAAGGTGGCTCTCTCACCATTATCGCGACAGCGCTGGTCGATACTGGCTCGAAGATGGATGAAGTGATTTACGAAGAATTCAAAGGCACCGGCAACATGGAAGTGCATTTGGATCGTAAAATTGCCGAGAAGCGCATCTTCCCATCGATCAACATTCGCCGTTCCGGCACCCGTCGTGAAGAACGCCTAACCTCTGCGTCGGAACTGCAACGTATGTGGATTTTGCGCAAACTGCTGGCCGAGATGGAAGACGTCGCCGCGATAGAATTCCTCATTGGTAAGCTCAAGCAAACCAAAAGCAACGACGAATTCTTCAAGAGCATGAAGGGGTAAAACCTTGGTGCGCGTAAGCGCAATTAAAACCCCTTAACGGGGTTTTAATAAAGGTTTTACGACTGAAGCTACGCTTCAGGCCGGGCATCGGTGCGCCATGGCGCAATTAAAACCCCTTAACAATCCCCGAAAAGCACCCTAGTGGTGCTTTTTTTGTATCTCAATGCCTCTCTTTCTCCAACGGCCATTACCCAAGGATGCCAAACACGAATCAGCGCCAGCCTTACCTACTTCACCAAACCAATTTCACGTAAGCGTTGCATCAGATAGTCGTGCGCCAAAATCGCTTCATCACGTTTCGGGTTATCGACCGAGACGCATTGCGGCAGGGCATCGAGTGACATATCCGGATTGGGATGGACGAAAAAGGGGATCGAATAGCGCGAGATCTTTCCGGCCGGCCCCTTAGGATTAACCACTCGGTGGGTAGTTGACGGCAAGCGATGGTTGCACAGACGCTGCAGCATATCACCGACGTTACAGATGATGGTGCCCTCAATCATCGAAATACCCGTCCATTCGCCGGTGTTGCTCAACACCTCCAGACCCTCTTGTTCAGAGCCAACTAAGAGCGTGATCAGGTTTATATCTTCATGCGCACCGGCGCGAACATTGGGTAGGCTCGGATCGGTGATGGGCGGGTAATGCAGGGGCCGAAGGATCGAATTACCCCATTGAACGCGGTTTAAAAAGTAGTCTTCGGCTTCACCCAAGAATAGGGCGAAGGCTTGCAACAACTCGTTGGCCATTCGATCTAAGGCAATAAACAGGGCCTGCATCGCCGGTTTGAACGCCGGTACTTCGATGGGCCAAACATTGGCCGTTAATTGAGGAAAGGGCGGTGTGCCGGTGATATCGCGACCGACATGCCAGAATTCTTTCATATCCACGAAAGTGGCATTTTTCGCAATTTCGGTTCCGAAAGGGGTATAGCCGCGGGTGCCGCCATTGTCATAAAAGTATTGTTTCTTGATGGCGTCGGGCAGGCTAAAAAACTCGGCGCTGGCCGCCAACGCATCTCGAATTACCGCCGTATCAATGCCATGGTGGGTGATGCCAGCAAAGCCCCAAGCCTGATACGCGGCGCCGAGCTCGGCAACGAAGGCGTCCTTGTCGTGCTGAAATCTCGACAGGTCGAGTACTGGAATGGTGCTTTGGTGCATGGGTCTATCCTCGCAAGAAAACAGCACCCGCCGGGACTACCTTCAGCGGGCTTACTGCAGCGTTGCCCAAATCAGTCCTTGGGTGCTGGCGACATACTTGAGCCATGGCCCAATCGCCTAGTGCGATTAAACCATGATGGGGGGTCGTATTATTCACGTTCTTTGGTGTAGGCCTTGCCAATCGCCTTAGGCGCCACCGCCTTACCGATAAAGCCACCGAGTAGTACCACGGTGAGAATATAAGGCAGGGCTTCAATGAGCTGTACCGGTATCGCAAAGCCACCCAGGGTTGCGCCCTGGGACCTATCGGCAATGGCCTGCAGAATACCGAACATCAGACAGGCCAGCAGCGCACCACGCGGATGCCACTTGCCAAAAATCAAGGCGGCTAAGGCCATATAGCCCTTGCCGGCACTCATATTGGGGATAAATTGGGCCGTCACCGCAACCGACAGATAAACTCCTGCCAGACCCGCCATGGCGCCGCAGATGATGAGCGCCAGATAACGCATCTTGACGACCGATATGCCCGCCGTATCCACCGCCGATGGATTCTCACCCACGGCGCGCAGGCGCAAACCGAAGCGCGTCCGAAACATCAGCCACCAACAGGCCGGCACGGCCGCCAGCGCAAGATAGACTAGAATGAAGTGGCCGCTGAACAGCTCAGAATAGAGGCCACCGATAATCGGCACATCGGCGAGCTGATCGGCAAAGGGCAAGGTTATTGGGTTGAAACGTGCATCAATGCCATTGACCTGATCGACCAGGTTCGGCGTGTTACCGCCTTGACGAAACCAGTAATTGCCCAAGGCCGCGGTCAAACCGGCAGCCAGAATATTTAACGCCATGCCCGACACGACCTGGTTACCGTTATGGGTCACGGTGGCAAAGGCATGCATCAGACCGAACAGGATACCCACCGCGACGCCGGCCATCAGGCCCAACCAAGGCGAGTTAGTCACATAGGCCGCTGCTGCGCCACCAAAGGCGCTGGCCAAAATTTTGCCTTCCAAGGCAATGTTGACAATCCCGGCACGCTCCGAAAACATCCCGGCCAGGGCGGCAAAAATCAATGGCGTGGCGACTCGCAGGGTGGCATCGAGGATCAGTATCAGGCTGTTAAAGGTATCCATAGATCAGCCCTCCGCCACGGTTTGTTGCTGGAATTTTTGGCTTAGGGCAAGGTATACCCGCTCGATCGGGTGTTTCATCATATGTTCCAGTGCACCAGAAAAGAGAATCACCAGGCCTTGGAGAATAATGATGATCCGCGGGTCAACGCCATACTCAAACTGCAATTCACTGCCACCCTGATACAGAAAACCAAAGAGTAAACTGGCCAACACGATACCGAAGGGATGGTTACGGCCCATTAAGGCCACCGCAATGCCGGTGAAACCCATGCCGTTTACCAGGCCGAATTTTATTTGATGGGCTTCGCCCTGAACAACATTGAGGGCAAAAAAGCCGGCCAAAATGCCAGAGACCATCATCGCCATAATAATGGTGCGCCCGGGAGAGATCCCGGCGTATTCGGCCGCGCTGGCGTTCTGACCGAGGGCTCTAATTTCATACCCCCAGCGGCTGCGCCAAATAAAAAAGTAGACAGCAACCGTGCACAGCAGCGCCCAAAAAATAGACACATTGAGGGGCGAGCGCAAAATGGAGAAGCCGAAGTACGCATACACCTCATACATCTTCGGCAACCAGCTGGACGGGTCAAATACGGCACTCTCAACCGACATACTGCCCTTAGGCTTCAACACCTCGACCAGCAGATAACTCATCACCGCCGTGGCGATAAAGTTAAACATAATCGTGGTGATCACGATGTGCGATCCACGGTAGCCTTGCAACCAGGCGGGTATCAGCGTCCATAGGCCGCCAAACAGGCCCGCGGCGGTGATACTTAGAGGTAGCAACAGAATAAAGGGAATCTTGCCGCCGAGAAACAGGCAGACCAGGCCTAGGCCCAAAGCGCCCATATAGGCTTGTCCTTCGACTCCGATATTAAACAGGCCGCAATGAAATGCCACGGCGACGGCGAGACCAGTAAAGATAAAGCTAGTGGTATAGTAGAGCGTGTAGCCTAGGCCATAGGAGTCACCAAAGGCGCCCCTGGCCATGGCGACGACGGCCTCTATCGGACTAACGTCGATGTACCAGAAGACAAAGGCAGCGGCCAGGGCAGCTAACAAAATATTAATCAACGGGATCACGACGACATAGATCCAGCCTGGAATTCTCGGTTGGCTCATGACTGCGCTCCGTTCTGAAATTGCTTGACTTCATCGGGCAGGATATTGGCCATCATTAGCCCCAGCATGGTTTCGGTGGCCATTTGAGCCGGAATTTCGCCGACAATCTTGCCATCGAACATCACCAGAATACGGTCTGCTAAACTCATGATCTCTTCCAATTCGACCGACACTAACAACACGGCCTTATCCGCGTCGCGCATACCGATAATTTGCTGGTGAATCGCCTCGATAGCGCCAATATCAACCCCACGCGTGGGTTGACCCACTAATAGAATGTCCGGGTTTTGCTCCATTTCTCGAGCAATGACCAGCTTCTGTTGATTACCCCCGGAGAAGTTGGCCGTTTTTAGAGCTGGATCCTGCGGGCGAACATCCCACTTGTGCATTTTCTCGGCACAATCGGCGGTAATGGCCTCGCGGTTGGTCATGAGTCGGTGGTTGTACTCGGCCTTGCGGTGATACCCGAGTACAAAGGCCTCATCGGCGGCAAAACTGTTGATCAGACCCATCTTATGACGATCTTCCGGTATATGACCGACCTTGTACTGCCGAACCTGGGCCGGGTTAACCGGCTCCAGGTTGGTGATTTGATGCCCATTTAGGGTGATGCTGCCCTGTTGCAAGGGTCGAATTCCGGATAGGACATCGAGCAGCTCGGACTGACCGTTACCGCTCACCCCAGCGATGCCGACAATCTCACCCGCGCGTACGGTTAAATTCACCTGATCCAGGCGCAATACGCCACTCGGGTCACGCCATGACAGCTTATCCACCTGCAATAGCACCTTGCCTGGGTTGGCCTCTCCCTTATCAACCTGGAGTAACACCTTGCGACCGACCATCAGCTCTGCCAACTGCTCACGACTGGTTTCGCTCGTCACCACATGGGCAACCATTTCACCACGGCGCATCACGCTGACATTGTCGGTCGCGGCCATAATTTCCTGCAATTTGTGGGTAATCAACATGACCGTTGTACCCTGTTCTTTTAGTGCCGCCAAGACCTTAAACAGATGTTCTGTTTCCTGTGGCGTTAACACACCGGTGGGCTCATCGAGGATCAAAATACGCGCGCCGCGATAGAGTGCCTTGAGTATTTCAATGCGCTGCTGCAGACCAACAGACAGCCGTTCGACCGGTATATCCAAGGGCACGTCTAGGCCATATTCACGCGCCAAGCGTTCTAGCTCGGCGCGCGCCTTGGCCATACTGACATTCAACAACATGCTGCCTTCGGCGCCGAGTATTACGTTTTCCAGTGCCGTGAAGTTCTGAATCAACATGAAATGTTGATGCACCATGCCGATGCCGGCGCTGATGGCCGCTTTAGAGTCAGAAATGCGAGTTTGTTGGCCGTCGATGTATATTTGGCCTTCATCGGCTTCATAGAAACCGTAGATGATGCTCATCAGGGTCGATTTTCCGGCGCCGTTTTCACCCACTATGCCGTGGATGGTGCCTTTTTCGACCTGAAGATCGATGTACTTATTCGCGTGCACAGCACCGAAACGCTTGTCTATTCCGCGTAATTCGATGGCGAGTTGCGCAGCACGAGCTGTCTGAGCGGTCATGGCTCACCTGATGTTTATAATTGGTATGTATTTAATTCAGACTGCATCAATGCCGCCAAAATTATAGAGAATTCTTGGGTGGTATAAGTATAAGGTACGAAGCGGGCACAAAACGCCGTTTATGTCCGCTTCGAAGCTGCTAGAACTTAGTAGCTGCAGCTGTCGGTGGTCATATAATCATGAACCTTGATCTTACCGGAGATGATATCGGCCTTAATGGCGTCTACCTTGGTCTTCATATCGGCGGTTACCAATGACGCATTGAACTCGTCCATGGCGTAATCGACACCGCCAGCGGCCAAATCGAGAACCTTGACGCCACCCGTCCAAGTACCAGCCTGAGCTGCTTCCCAGCTTTCATAGCTGGCCAGTCCGACTTTCTTAACCATAGAGGTTAACATGGTACCCGGCATCAGATAGTTTTGGTTGGAGTCGACGCCGATAGCGTACTTACCCGCGTCTTTCGCCGCTTGGTAAACGCCGCTACCGCTGCCGCCGGCTGCT
This sequence comes from Granulosicoccus sp., assembly GCA_047618105.1. GTDB lineage: Bacteria > Pseudomonadota > Gammaproteobacteria > Pseudomonadales > Natronospirillaceae > Reinekea. The sequence continues at coordinate 203 of JBLHFL010000038.1, read as the reverse complement.
GCAAAGAGTACATCAGCGCCTTTAGAGATCTGGCTTTTCGCCAGTTCTGAACCACCAGCTGGATCGTTAAAGCCAGAGAAGTCGGTTGAGATCATTTCTGAATAGACGGTGCCATTCTTATTGATATGTTTAAAGCCCTGCTCAAAACCACACGAGAACTTCTGAATCAATGGAATATTAACCCCACCGATAAAACCTGCGGT
>JBLHFL010000037.1:0-12087 GCA_047618105.1 Granulosicoccus sp. | reverse complement strand
TGCGCTTGCTGCCGGCTCAAACCATTGATCTCATGATACCCCCTGAACGGGACGCGGGCATGGCAATGACCCCTGAAACGCTGGATATGATCGCGCCTGTAGCGGATATTGAGCCAGCGGCGGATGCCGAACCGATTGCCGAAATAGAACCGTTAGTCGAGCCAATCGCACCAATTGATATGGAGCCGATGGTCGACAGCGAGGCCTTTGTCAAAGAGCCGATGCCTGAATTCGCCGAGTTACAGATCGGGGTGGAAGCGAACCAGGTTGTTCTGGACGATGATCTAACGCAGGACCCTGCGCCGGCTGAAAAGACCAATTGGTTGCGTTACCTGCTGTTTGTTGTCCCCGGTCTGATGATTTTGGGTCTTGGTTTTTTGGTCTATCGTTATTTCGATAAAAAAGTCAAAGTAGCCAATTCCGACGGAGACTTGTTAGATTCAGATGAGTTTGCAGACTTTGACGACTTAAGCGGGACAGAACGGGATTCGGACCTGGACCTAGCCGAATTTGATGACCCTGATTTCGATGAACCCGTACTTGATGAACCCGTACTTGATGAACCCGTACTCGATGAACCCGTACTTGATGAACCCGTACTCGATGAACCCGTTCTCGATGAACCCGTTCTCGATGAACCCGTACTTGATGAACCCGTTCTCGATGATGAAATTTCCGACGAGCCGATTCTGAACGAGCCGATACTCGATGAGGATGATGCCGATGGTAGCCCACCGGTAGTGGATGAAGCGGCCGATGAAGACCTACCAACGCCGACCAATGCCGAGGCTCCAACCCTGGCGCAAGAGGATATGCTCGATGACGGCCTGCCTACAGAAGATCCGGCACTAGAAGCGGCGGCTGGCGATGCCGCTGGCGATGCCGCTGGCGATGCCGAAGATGCCGAAGATGCCGAAGGGGACGCCGAAGATGCCGAAGGGGACGCCGAAGATGCCGATGAGTCGGGTATGGCCGATGTCCCGGAGCCCGACGATGAAGAGGCTCTCTTTGATATCAGCAGTATCGATGATGATTTGGCTAAGTTGGAACTTGAGATGGATGCTGATAATGATCCGCCAGACGCTGCTAAGCCTTAATAGCCCCAGTCGTTAAGGTTGCAGCCCTTGCCGCGCACAAGACCAGGTTCGGATTTCCGTCACTGGAGTGGAGCGAGCTGATAAGACCATCCTAATGGATGAGTTTCATGCATTTTTCAGTTCAATTATCTACACTTCAGTGAGGACACGGGAGCTTTATATGTGTGAACTGCTGGCCATGAGTGCCAATGTACCGACTGACATCTGTTTTAGTTTTACCGGACTGATTCGTCGGGGTGGTGAAACCGGTCCTCATGGTGATGGCTTTGGTATCTGTTTTTATGAATCGGGTGGTTTGCGCGAATTTAAAGACTATCAAGCCAGTGCCACCTCACCCATAGCCGAATTTCTGCGCACTTATCCCATTCAAAGCAAAATCGCTCTGAGCCATATCCGCCAAGCCAATGTTGGCGGCGTGAGTCTGCAAAACACCCATCCGTTTCAGCGCGAGCTCTGGGGTCGCGCTTGGACCCTGGCCCACAATGGCCAAATCGATCTTAGCCGCGTACCAGACGCTAATTTCTATTGTCCGGTGGGCACGACAGACAGTGAGAAAATATTCTGCTGGTTACTCGATAACCTGCGCCAGCACGCCACTGAGCAAACACCGTGGACCGAATTAGCGGACTTGTTGCAAAAATATTGTCTGCAATTGAATCAGTTGGGTGTCTGCAATTTGTTGCTATCTGACGGTAATGGTTTGTTTGTATTTTGTTCCACCAAGCTGTCTTGGTTATGTCGACAAGCACCGTTTGGACCGGCCCATCTATGCGATCGCGACCTTACGGTGGATTTCTCCTCGGTCACCCACATTGACGATCGGGTCGCCGTTATCGCGACTCAGCCACTGACCGATAATGAGGATTGGCACGCGATGCAATCCGGCGAGGGGCGTCTCTTCTGCGACGGCGTCTCCATTTGGCAAAGTTTTGGTCCCAACCGAGTTCATGCCAAGGGGGCAGGTCTTTAGGACGACATCGGGGGCCGGTGCCATTTGAATGGTGAGGAACATTCACTTATGTGTTGAACTCGACTATGGTAAAGGTGACAATCAAGAAATCATTTTAGCCTGCCGCTCGGACCTGCGGGGGGGGGTAAGAAGAATGTTTCCCAATAATAAACGTCACTTAGGAGGCCCCATGTCTGAAGGTTATCTGCACAGCCAATATCCTGGTAAAATGAAGGCATCGATCGATCCAGACGCCTATAACACCGTACTGGACCTGTTCAATGCCAAGGTAACCCAGTTTGCCGACAAGGACGCCTTCAGTTGCATGGGTAAGACCCTGACCTTTCAGGAACTGGATCAGTTGTCGGCGCAATTCGCTGCCTACCTGCAAAACGAAACCGACCTCAAACCGGGCGATCGTATCGCTCTAATGATTCCGAATTTATTGCAATTTCCCATTGCCGCCTGGGGCGCCTTGCGCGCCGGGCTGGTGCTGGTGAACACTAATCCGCTCTATACCGAACGGGAGTTGGAACATCAGTTGAACGACTCCGGCGCTAAGGCCATGGTGGTCTACGCCGGCATGGCGGCGACGGCACTAAAAGTTCAGCCACGCACCGCAGTGACCCGCATTATTGTTACCGAGATCGCCGATCAACATCCTATGCTTAAAAGGTTGCTGGTGAATACCGTCGTCAAGCGGGTCAAGAAAATGGTCCCAGACTTCGACAAGGCCCGAACCACCTCATGGCGCAGTGCCCTGCAAAAAGGTGCATCTTTTAGTTATCGACCGGTTCAGAGCGGACACAATGATGCCATCGTCTTGCAGTACACCGGGGGCACTACCGGTGTCGCCAAGGGTGCCATGCTGACCAATCGCAACCTTATCGCCAATATGCTTCAGTCCTATGAGTTTTTTGGTTTGGCGCTGGAGGACGGTCAGGAAGTAGTGATTTCGCCCCTGCCGCTCTACCATATCTATGCCTTTACCGTGCATTGCATGGTCTTTATGTATACCGGCAATCACAGTGTGCTGATTCCCAACCCACGTGATATTCCCGGTTTTGCTAAGGAGCTCGGTCGCCATCGCTTCAATTGCTTTGTTGGTCTGAATACGCTCTTTGTCGCTTTGTGCAACAACGAGGCTTTCAATAAGCTCGATTTCAGTGCACTGAAACTAACCGTGTCCGGCGGCATGGCGCTGACCCATGCGGCCGCTGAAAAATGGCAGACGGTGACCGGTTGCCAAATCAACGAGGGCTATGGCATGACCGAGTCCAGCCCGGTGGTGAGTTTTAATCCGCCTGGTTTTACCCAGCTGGGGACCATTGGTATTCCAGCACCCAGCACCGAGGTGAAGGTTATTGGCGATGACGGTCAAGATATGCCCAGCGGTGAACCTGGCGAGCTCTGTGTCCGGGGCCCGCAGGTGATGAAGGGTTACTGGCAGCGACCCGACGATACCGCCAAGACCATTGTCGATGATGGTTGGCTCTTGACCGGCGACATCGCCGTGATTCAGGCCGACGGCTACATGAAAATAGTCGACCGTAAAAAAGATATGATTGTGGTGTCCGGTTTCAATGTTTACCCCAATGAAATCGAAGATGTCTTAGCTGGCCACCCGGCAGTGGTGGAAAGTGCTGTGGTGGGTGTGCCGAGCGAGAAAAGCGGCGAAGCCGTCAAGGTCTTTGTGGTCACTAGTAACGCCATCAGCGATGACGAACTGATCGCCTTTTGTCGGGAGCATCTGGCTGCCTATAAAGTGCCACGGCTGTTTGAACGGCGCGAATCCCTACCCAAAACCAACGTCGGCAAGGTGTTGCGGCGCGAATTGCGCACTCCCCACTAGGCATCCTGGCAGTGCTCTGAGCACTGACCAACGTCAAATTGAAAAACCCTCCGCCCTGGAGGGTTTGTTATTGGGCCCGAGCCCCCTATACTCCCCTTTATTCCATAAATTATTGGTCGTTCATGTCCACTCTGGTCCAAATTAAAGACGTTCTGTCATCCCTTGATCAATGTTTAGTCAAAGATCGACATGTGCTGCGTTCGCTGTGCAAAAAAGCCAAGGCCCTTTCTACGGGTGACGCGAGCGCCGCCAAGTTGGACAAGCAAATTGCCGATCGTTTTGCGCAATCGACCCACAAGTTTGCCACCCGGCAGAAACAGGTTCCAGCGATTAAACTGGTCGCCGACCTGCCGGTATCAGAGCAGGGCGATGAAATTCGCCGAGTACTGGACAGCCACCAGGTAGTGGTGATCGCCGGCGAGACGGGCTCGGGCAAGACCACGCAAATTCCCAAGCTGTGCTTGCTGGCCGGGCGCGGTGTATCGGGCCTGATTGGTCACACTCAGCCCAGGCGGCTAGCAGCTCGAGCGGTGGCCGAGCGGATCGCTCAGGAGCTGAATACGCCCCTGGGTGGCCTGGTGGGCTATCAGGTGCGCTTTTCCGATCAATCGAGCGAACAGACGTTGATTAAGTTGATGACCGACGGGATCCTGCTCAATGAAATTCAACAGGATCCCTTTCTAAATCGTTACGATACCCTGATCATCGATGAGGCCCACGAACGCAGTCTTAATATTGATTTTTTGCTCGGCTATATCAAGCAACTGCTGCCGCGCCGACCGGATTTAAAGGTCATTATTACCTCGGCGACCATCGACGTGGACCGCTTCTCGCGCCATTTCAACGACGCGCCGGTGATTGAAGTGAGCGGTCGGTCGCATCCGGTCGATCTGCTCTATCGGCCCATGAGTGCCGAAGAGGAAGACTATTCCGCCGATTTGCCCGGCGCGATCTTGGATGCGGTCAATGAAATTGACCAGCTGGAGCGAGCCGGCCAAACGCATGCGCGCGGGGGCGACATCCTGGTGTTTTTGCCCGGTGAACGAGAAATTCGTGAAGCCTTTACCATCCTCAAACGGGCCGATTTACGCGGCACCGAATTGCTGCCGCTCTATGCGCGCTTGAGCAACAGCGAGCAGCAACGCATTTTTTCCGGTCACAGCGGCCGGCGCATCGTCTTATCGACCAATGTCGCCGAAACGTCGCTGACCGTACCCGGCATTCACTATGTTATCGACAGTGGCTTGGCGCGCATCAGCCGCTACAGTTACCGCTCGAAGATTCAACGCCTGCCGATTGAACCGGTCGCCCAAGCCTCGGCCAATCAGCGCGCCGGGCGATGTGGGCGTATCGCGCCGGGCCTGTGCATTCGGCTCTTCAGTGAAGAAGACTACAATGCTCGGCCCGGCTTTACCGATCCGGAAATATTGCGCACCAACCTGGCCTCGGTGATTCTGCAAATGCTGCATATGCGCTTGGGTTTGGTCGAAGACTTTCCTTTTTTGGAAGCCCCCGATCAACGCATGATCAAGGACGGTTACACCCTGCTCAACGAACTGGCGGCGGTCGATGAACGTGGCACCCTGTCGGCCATCGGTAAGGAGCTGGCGCGCTTGCCGGTCGATCCACGGATTGGCCGCATGGTGATTGCGGCCAATCAGCACAAGGCGCTGAATGAAGTGTTGATCATCGCCAGTGCTCTGTCGGTGCCGGATCCGAGGGAGCGGCCGCAGGAAAAACAACAAGCCTCGGCCGAAAAACACGCCCAGGACAAGGATAAGGATTCCGATTTTTTAGCCTTTTTAAACCTGTGGCAACGTTACGAAGGCCATCGCCAAGAGTTGTCGGAAAATAAATTACGCAAATTTTGTAAGGAACAGTTCCTCAACTATTTGCGCATGCGCGAATGGCGCGATATTCATCGTCAACTGCACCTGATGTGCAAGGAGCTGGGCTTCAAACTGAACCAGGAACCGGCCGGCTATGAATCGATCCATCGCGCGTTGGCCTCAGGTTTATTGAGTCATATCGCCAACCACAAGGAAGAGCGGACTTACAACGCCGCGCGCGGCCGGGCCTGTATGATTCATCCGTCCTCGGTCCATGCTCGACGTGGCCCGAAGTGGTTGGTCGCCGCGGAGCTGGTCGAAACCAGCGCGGTCTTCGCTCGGGTGGTCGCTAAGATCGAACCGGCTTGGCTGGAAACCCTGGCCCTGCATTTGGTCAAGCGTAACTATTCCGAACCGCACTATGAAAAGAAGGCCGGGCAGGTGACGGCGTTGGAAACTCTGTTGCTCTATGGTTTGCCGATCGTGGTCAATCGTACAGTGCAGTTCGGCCGCATTGATCCGGTCCTGTCCCGCGAGTTGTTTATTCGAGCCGCCTTGGTAGAAGGAGAACTGGTCACGCGGGCGCCATTCTTTAAATACAATCAAGGCTTGCTCGAAGCGGTGTTGGACCTGGAGGATAAGGCTCGGCGTAAAGATATACTGGTCGATGAAGAGACCCTGTTTCAGTTCTATGATGAAAAAATCCCCGCGGACATCGTCAACAGCGTTGGCTTCCACGCTTGGCTTAAAAAACAACCGCAGGATAGTCTGAATTTTGATCCGGATTTTTTAATCTCGGACCGTTCAACCGGCATCAATCGCAACGCCTTTCCCGATACCTTCAGTTTTCAGGGCATGTCTTTGCCGCTCGATTACCGCTTTGAACCGGGCCATCCGGCCGACGGCGTGACCATCAAGGTGCCCGCAGCGGCCTTGTCGCAATTGCCGGAAGGGCGCTTACAGTGGTTAGTGCCTGGTCTGTTAAAAGAAAAGATCACCGCGCTGCTCAAGGGCTTGCCTAAGAGTTATCGCAAGAATTTCGTCCCAGTGCCGAACTATGTTGAGGCATTGATGGCGTCCTTAGCGCCGAGCGACGTTGCCTTGCATAAGGCCATGGCGGAAAAACTGTTCCGCATGACCGGGGTTCGGGTACCAGACGATCAATGGCCGATTGAGAGCATTGGTGAGCACCTGCAGTATCGCTTCGAGGTGGTCGACGACAGCGGCAAGGTTATCACCCAAGGTCGTAATATCGAGCAGATGTTACGACCGGCTAATGAAACCGCTCAGCAACAGGCCAAGCAGAGTTCAGTGCAAGCCGCGCAAATGCAGTCGGCAACGACCTGGCAGTTTGACGACTTACCCGAATTCGAACTGCGTCGGCAGGCCGGCATCGAGGTGAAGATGTATCCGGCCCTGGTCGATAAGGTTAACAGCGTGACCCGGGAAAGCTTCACCGGTGCACGCTGGTCATCAGAGCAGCATAAATTGGGCCTGTGGCGCTTAGCCTCTTTTTATTGGCAGGAGCCGCTCACCTATCTGGCCAAAAGATTGCCCCAGTTTAGCGAATCGGCCCTGCTGTTTGCGCCCTATGGCAAGGCCGATAGCCTGAAACAGGATATACTGATGGCCGCTGTGCGCCTGAGTCTGCCTTTAGTGGACGGCAGCTATCCGCGCACCGAGGCAGACTTCAAAGCCTGGTTGGAACGACATCGCGGCGAGTTGGTGGCCTGCGGCGAGCGAGTGGCGCGCCAGGCGCATGCCATTCTGTTGGCCCACCACCAAGTGCGTAAGCAGCTCAAAGGTAAGATCAGCTTTGCCGCGGCCTATATCTATGCCGATGTGGCCGGTCAGCTCAACCAGTTGGTGTATCCGAACTTCTTGACCCAGACGCCACCCATTTGGCGGGATCAATTGATTCGTTACCTGCAAGCCGCCGATAAGCGGCTAAACCGAAGCGCCGGCATTCCGGCTTCGGAAAACATGTTGGTCGATGAACTGCATAAATTCTGGCAACGTTACGAGGATCGACACAAATCGATGAGCGAAACTCAGCAGTTCTCTGCCGAACTGATGGATTATCGTTGGATGATGGAAGAATACCGGGTGTCCCTCTTTGCTCAAGCACTGGGCACCCGCTTCCCAATTTCAGCGAAACGCCTCGACAAACAATGGCATAAGGTAATCTCTGAATGAATTCTACGATTCGAGAAGAGCGTTTAAAGGTTCCCACGATCAATGGTGGACAGCTCTTTTTACGCCATTTGCAACAACCCAAGACCCATGCGGTCGTCTTGATGTTGCATGGCCTTGGTTCCAGTGGTGAGACCTTTATCAAAGAAGACCATGGTCTGGCCAACTACCTCAGCGAAATGGGTTTTGCCTGTTTTGTTCCCGACCTCATCGGCCACGGTGAGAGTTGGCCCCACATCAGTCGCAATCTATCGCACAGCGTGCACGATATCATTGAACAGGATCTGCCTCGCGTTGTGGAGGAGGTTGAGCGACACCTCAAGGGTCGACCGTTATTTTTGATTGGCCAGGGTTTTGGCTCGGTGCTGCTGCTCTCCGCCTATGCGCGGCATGCGAAAATCCGTGAATTGACCCAAGGTTTTGTACATTTCAATGCTCGGCGCAGTACGATGCTCAGCGGCATCTCGCACTCGGGTCTGTCGCGCTTCTTCTGGCGCAAGGTGATGCCCCTGGCCGCTGCACTGCGCAGCGATGTGCCTTTGCACTGGACCGCCGAGTTCGATCAACCCGAGCTCAAAAATTGGTACCAAACCTATTTGTCCTGGACCGAAGGTGATTGGCAAGACGCGGTCGATGGCTTTGATTACGGTGCCAAACTGCGCGCGTTAAACGTGGCACCGAGCCTGTATTTTGCCGCGCGCAGCCAGGGTTACCTGGCCAACACGGGCGACGTGCGGGAATTTATGCGCGAGATCGGGACCCACAATGGTCGGTTGCTTATCCTAGCCAAGGGTGATGGAAATTTGCGAAATTACAATGTCCTGTCGATGCTGCAACACGACGATGCTTGGGTGGATCATTTTCCGGTCGTGCTCGACTGGCTGAATGACCGCATCCGGCTGCAAGCCTTAGTATGATTCAACTTAGCCTGGGTCAGGTCGGCTTGGGGTTGTTGCCGATCCTAATTGCCGCGCTGATTTTTGGCCTTGTGCTCCAAGATTGGACCTCGGTCGCTTGGGCAAGTCTGCGGATGTTTGGCCAGCTTATTTTTATCGGTTATGCCTTAGCGATCATCTTCGACCTGCAACATCCCCTCTGGGTTATGGTCGTCGTCAGCCTGATGTCGATCGGTGCTGGTTGGATCGCGCTGCGCGCTATGCGTAAGTATAACCGGCCGATTTGGCCGGTCTTTGCCGCCGTGCTACTAGCCGGGGGGCTGAATCTGATTTGGATCTTGGGCGTCGTGATCCGACCAGAGCCTTGGTTCAGTCCGGCGGTGGTGATTCCGCTTACCGGCATGGTGATGGCAACCGCGATGAATGCGGTTAGCCTGTGCGCCGAACGCTTTTGGGCCGAGCGCAAACAGGGGATCGCAGCTAATGAGGCTGGTCATGCCGCCTTATCGGCCTGTATGATTCCGCATATCAATGCACTGCTGGCGGTCGGCCTGGTATCCTTGCCGGGCATGATGACCGGCCAGATTCTCTCGGGGGTGTCGCCTCTGGTAGCGGTGCGCTATCAGATTATTATTATGGCCATGCTGTTATCGACCGCGGCACTAGGGTCTTTTCTGTACTTGCATTGGGCCAAGCAGGACTGCGGCTCCGTGCCGGACCCGCAGTCCTAAGGGCATTAGGCGCCGACCGAGGCGCCGCGCTGTGCCGCCGGTAGATCGTAAAAACGATCGCGATAGGCCAGCACATTTGGGTAGTTTTCGGTTGCTAGGGCGTCGTGACCGTCATACCAATCCAAGCCCTTAATCCAGGGCGCGATCGCCACATCGGCGATGGTCAGTTCGCTGTCCATAATCCACTCTTTATCTTGCAGCCGTTTATTCAATACACCGAGCAGGCGTTTGCTTTCGTCGCGATAGCGATCCGACGCATAGGAATCAGCGGTTTTACCGGCTGCATATTTGAAAAAATGACCGAACTGACCAAACATGGGACCCACGCTGCCGGTCTGAAAGAATAGCCATTGGAGTGTTTGCCATTTTTTTGCGCTATCGCTGGGCAGCAACTTACCGGTTTTTTCCGCCAGGTACATCAGGATAGCACCGGCTTCCATAAAGGCGATGGCTTTGCCGTCGGGGCCATTGGGGTCGATAATGGCCGGAATTTTGTTGTTTGGGTTAATCAGCAAGTATTCCGGATCAAATTGATCCCCGGCCATAATGTCGATCTTGTGCGCCTCGTATGGCAAGCCGATGGCTTCGAGCATAATCGAAACCTTCTGACCATTTGGGGTTGGCAAGGTGTATAGCTGAATAGCAGAGGGGTCTGTTGCTGGCCAGCGGCTGGGAAATTGAATCATCGAGTACTCCGAATAGCGGTCATAATGAATGTCACTACTACAGAGTGCGGCCGGTCGGGAGTTATTCAATGGCGCCACTCAAACATCAAGTTGTTAACCTGATGCCATCCGCAGCAAGTAACGAGAGTGAAATCTAGGGGTATTGGCCGGTTCATAGAGCGGCCGATTAATTGATTCAATGGAGGCTCGACGATGCCGAAACTGGTTTTTTTAGGGGATTCGGTCACCGATTGTGCGCGCAAGCGGGCAATGCGCTATCAAGGCACTAAAGCAGGATTGGGTACGGGTTGGGTGCAGCACCTGAACCAAGAGCTAAGTCGGGAGTACAATAGTCTGGTGTGCTGGAATCGCGGATTTTCCGGCTGCCTCAGCGCGCAGCTTATGCAGCAATCGGGTTGGTGGCCCGATCAAACCGAGGGTGTGCCCGAGACGGTTGATCTAACGACGCTGCTGATTGGCATTAATGATATTTGGCACCCCTTCTGGCGCAAGACCCCGCACAATCTGGCCAGATCGTTGGCGAGTTTCAGGCTGTTGATCGAGACGGTTCAACTGCACAGCGAGCGCGTGCTGGTTTGCGAACCCTTTGCTTTGCCCTCAGATCAGGTCACAGCAGACTGGTGGCCACTGCTGCAGGCCTTGTCAGACGGGCAGCGCAGCATCTGTGCCGAGTTGGATGCGTATTGGTGCCCGATGCAAGCGGCGCTGATGGTCGCAGCCGAGGGCCACCCGAGCGATTATCTGGCCGATGGCATTCATCCGACGGACCTGGGACATCGTTGGTTGGCCGGTCGATGGCGCAGTTTTACGGCGGACCATAAGCTGCTCGACTGAGCGCTGTCAGGGTGCAGAGCGCACCCTAACCCTAGCGAGTGCTAGCCGACACAGGCCTCTTCTACCGCATGCTCAATATGGCGCGCCGCTTCAATACGGGCGATCACCCATTTGGTCACCAGGGTACCGACCGCGTAGGCCGCCAAGGAGATCAGAATATCGCTGTTGGCAAAGCTCAGCGAGGTCAGTAACGGTCCGGGGCAGTAACCGGCAATGCCCCAGCCGATGCCGAACAGCACACCGCCGCCAATGATTTTAGCATCGATTTGAGACTTGGCCGGGACCCGAAATAGACTATCGAACAGGGGTCGCTCGCGTTTCAAAATCAGCGGAGTTGCCAACGCATTGATCGCTAAGCCAACCGCTAGTACGACCGCGAGGGAAGGGTCCCATGGGCCTAATGGGTTTAAGAAGTTGATCACCTTGGCCGGATCAATCATCTGGGCAATGGACAGGCCTAAGCCAAAAATAACGCCGGCCAGTAAAGCAAAAACTAATCGCTGTATACCCAACATACTTAAACCCCTACCAGTTGACGGACAATAAACACGGTTACCAGGCCGGCACCGACAAAACTCAAGGTCGCCGCGAGGGACCGGGTGGTACCGCGGGCCAGCCCGCAAATACCGTGGCCAGAGGTGCAACCGGTGCCGATGGTGGTGCCGACGCCGACCAATAGGCCACCGACTATCAACCACGGCCAACTGACCGCGGCTTGAATATGGTCGATGCCTTTAAACAGGCCGGTGGTGCTGGTGCCACTAAGCCATTGATAGATCAGGCCACCGAGGATCAGACCGACAACGAAAATAACCCGCCAGAGGGTATCGCCGCGAACCGGGTAGAGTATGCCACCGGCGATGCCGGACACGCCGGCAATGCGGCCTTTGGTCAGCAGCAATAGCAGGGCCGATAAGCCAATGAGAGCGCCGCCTAATGCGGCCGATCCGGGCGTAAAGTTAATTATTTCCATACTGCAGGTGTCCATTCATAAGATTAATATAAGATACTTCTAATGTT
>JBLHFL010000036.1:0-12328 GCA_047618105.1 Granulosicoccus sp. | reverse complement strand
GAACTCAGAAGTGAAACGACGTATCGCCGATGGTAGTGTGGGGTCTCCCCATGTGAGAGTAGGTCATCGTCAAGCTCCTAAAAAAACGAAAAACCCGCAGTCTAACGGCTGCGGGTTTTTTTATGCGTGGGACTCTCACATGGGCAGACCCACTTTTATTGGGGAGGGGTCGGGTTGCCGCATCACGCGAGGCGTCGCACCGCCCCCTATGAGAGTAGGTCATCGTCAAGCTCCTAAAAACGAAAAACCCGCAGTCTACCGGCTGCGGGTTTTTTTATGCCTGCTGGCAAAAAATCATGGCTCTGAGGTATGCTCAGCATTAGCCTGCCCAACCCATTACAGAGGTCCTTATCAAGATGCGTTACCTGTTACTCGCCCTTAGCGTTATGTTGGTTGGCTGTGTCTCAACACGTTCCATTCCCCAGACCGGGATCGATTTTCAATTGGATCGATGCCCACCTTTTTTAAACTGTGTATCAAGCGAGTCGGTCATTCCACTGTATCGAGTCGCGCCGATTCAACTGGTCGCACCGTTGCGCAGCCAAAGTTGGCAAGCCATTCAGCAGACTGTTCTGGCTCAGCCCGGCGCTTCCTTAACGCAAGCGCGCTTTGGTTACCTTAGGGTGACCTGGCACAGTGCCTTGTTTCGCTTTCCGGATTTTGTAGAGCTCTTGGTCACTGATGATTCGAACAGTTTGGCGGTGCGCTCTCAATCCCTGTTTGGCTTATTTGACTTTGGTGTCAACAGAGCGCGCATTGAGCGCATTCGGCAGGAATTAATTGCCAGGGGTTTAGCCGTTCGATAGGCCAAAAAAAAGGCAATGCGCTTGCGCATTGCCTTTTTTAATCGGACTAAATTTTACTTCATCGTGGGCATGGTGAATTCAGGACCCGCGCTCAGGCCGGTCGGCCAACGGGCGGTTATGGTCTTCATGCGGGTATAGAAACGCACACCATCTGGGCCATGCATATGCAATGGGCCGAACAGTGAGCGCTTCCAGCCACCAAAGCTGTGGAACGCCATTGGCACGGGGATTGGTACGTTAACCCCGACCATGCCTACCTGGACGTTCTCAACGAAGTTCCGTGCGGTGTCGCCGTCGCGTGTGAAGATTGCCGTACCATTGCCATATTCGTGAGCGTTGATCAGGTTTAAGGCTTCTTCATAGCTATTCACTCGAACCACACAGAGAACCGGTCCAAAGACCTCCTCCTGATAAATACGCATACCGGCCTTGACGTTGTCGAACAGGGTCGGTCCGACAAAATAGCCATTTTCATGGCCAGAGACGACAAAGTTGCGACCATCGACGACCAGGGTTGCACCCTCAGCGACGCCCGAGTCAATGAAACCGAGCACCTTATCGGCATGCTCACGGGTAATGAGCGGGCCCATATGTGCCTCTGGACCATCGCTGATGCCCGCACCAACTGTCATGGTGGCGATATTCTCGCTGAGGTCTTTGATCAGGTGATCGGCTACTTCATCACCAACACAGACGGCAACCGAGATCGCCATGCAGCGTTCGCCAGCCGATCCATATGCCGCACCCATGAGCGAGTTGACCACCTGCGATGGTTCCGCATCGGGCATAACGATCATATGGTTCTTTGCACCACCCAATGCCTGAACACGCTTGCCGTGGGCACTGGCTGTTGAGTAGATGTATTCAGCAATAGGTGTCGAGCCGACAAAACTGACGGCCTGAATCCGCTCATCTGTTAACAGGACGTCTACGGCTTCTTTGTCGCCGTTGACAATATTGAAGACACCATCGGGTAGACCGGCCTCTTTGAGCAGTTCAGCCAAACGTAACGGAGTCGACGGATCTTTTTCCGATGGCTTCATAATAAAGGTGTTGCCACAGGCGATGGCGACCGGAAACATCCACATCGGCACCATGGCCGGGAAGTTAAAGGGGCTGATGCCCGCACAGACACCCATCGGCATCATCTGGCTGTAGCTGTCGACACCTCGGCCAACATTCAGACTGTGCTCACCCTTTTGTAAGTGCGGGATGCCACAGGCGAATTCAACTACTTCTAGGCCGCGGGTCAGTTCACCCTTGGCGTCGGAGAAGACCTTGCCGTGCTCTTGTGAAATCAGGGTGGCAATCTCATCGGCATGCTTTTCGATCAGTTCTTTGTATTTGAACATGACGCGTGCGCGGTTGAGCGGCGTTACCTTGCTCCAGATCTTGAAGGCGGCTTCTGCATTGGCGATAGCTGCACGGGTTTCGTCTGCGCTGGACAGGGCGACGGTGGCAATCTGCGCGCCCGTGGCTGGATTATATACCGGCCCAGTGCGGCCCGAAGTAGATGCGACGCGTTCGCCGCCGATAAAGTTACCTATGACCGACATGGTTCTTCTCCGTTGTTTGGTTGGGTCTTATTAAATGCCATCAAAAGTGATATAACAATGTAAAATAATTCCTATATGATGCATCATTTATGATGTATCACTTAAGGCCTGAGGCAGCTAATGAGTCGGAATCGTTTCAATTGGGAAGACGCGCGCTATTTCTTAGCCGTTGCTCGCACCGGCACCATGGGGCGTGCGGCCGATACCCTAGGTATTGCGTCCATTACCTTGTCCCGTCATTTATCCCATCTGCAGTCCCGCACCGGTACTGCCCTCTTTACCCGTCACAGTAAGGGACTGACGCTCACCGACGAGGGACAGCGCCTGTTGGTGTATTTAGAGCGAGCCGAAGCTGAAATCGAAGCTGCGGGTGAGATCTTCGGCTCCGACCCGACATCGGTTAGTGGCACGGTGCGCATTGCCGCACCGGAGGGCTTTGCGCTGAAGGTGTTAGCACCCCAGCTGAATGGCTTATTGGATGCGAACCCTGAGTTACGGGTTGAGATTGTGCCGCAATTGCGGGGTTTTTCGCTCTCTCGTCGGGAAGCAGATATAGCCATCATGGTGGGCAAACCGACGGAAGCAAAATTGCGCTACACACCCTTAGCAACCTATAGCTTGGGCCTGTTTGCCTCGCCCGACTACCTGGCCAGGCGCGGCTATCCTGACTCCATTGAGGCACTCGCCGACCATCGCTTGGTTGGCTATGTCGAAGATCTACTCTTCTCGGATCGGCTTAACACCCCTAAATCGGCCTGGTCGGCATGGCAATCGCAAATATCCATCTACTCGCCGATTGGCCAGGTCGAAGCCGTCCGTGCCGGTACCGGTATCGGGATGTTGCATCGTTTTTTGCTCAATGCCAATGACGAGCTGATTCGCTTACTGCCGGAGGTGGAGGTGGAACGAGAGTTCTATCTGGTGTACCACCCGACGACCGAGCGGATACCGCGCATCGCGACGGCGATTGAGTTTCTCAAGCACATCAGTGTTGAAACCAGCAGTGTGTTACCGGCGTCCGAAGCCAATAGTTGAAGAGCTAGGGCAAGTCGGGTACCCAGAGATACTGGGCACCCTTATCGATTCAACCCTAAGCGTCGACGCCAATACCGGCGTCGGCACAGAGTCGAGTCAGGTTGGCATGGCCCAGCTTGGCATAGGTCAGGGGATGCGCCACAGCAGGATCCTGTTCGGCCTCAACGACTAGCCAACCGCTGTAGTTATTCGCCTTGAGCACCGCAAAAACAGCCGGATAGTCGATAAAGCCATCGCCGGGCACGGTAAAGGTGCCATTCAAAACCGAATTTAAGAAGCTCAGATTACGGTTTTTACTGTCCTCTAACACTGCCTTACGCACATCCTTGCAGTGCACGTGCTTGATACGCTGCGCATGTCGGGTTGCGACCGCAACAACATCCCCGCCGGCAAAGGTTAGGTGGCCAGAGTCGAGTAACAGACCGACGGCCTCGGAGGTACCGGCCATCAGGCGATCGATATCGGCCTCGGTCTCAATTACCGTGCCCATATGGTGGTGGTATGCCAGGGCCACGCCTTGGCTTTGTAGATATTCGCCGACCTTGTTGATCCGCGTAAGAAACTCTGGCCATTCAGCCTCGGTCATCTTCGGACGCTTGCTGACCGGGGTGTCCAGATCGCCATGGATGCAGCGGCTGACCTCGCAATAGACCATAACGGTCGAGCCCAGTTGCTTAAGTAAGTTCAGATGATCCTGCAGCGCGGCTATCTCATCCTCAACGCTGCGCTCCAGCAGTAGGCTGCTGTACCAGCCCGAGACCAGTACCAGGCCATGGGCGTCGAGAATAGGGCCGAGAATCTCAGCTTGGCGAGGAAATTTCTGACCCAGTTCGAAGCCGCTGTAACCGGCCAGTTTGCCCTCGGAAAGGCAGGTTTCCAGCGATGTATCCGCACCTAAGGCGGGCAGATCGTCGTTGGTCCAGGTCAGCGGGTTAATACCGATGCGTACCGTCATGTCATTACTCCTCAGCGCCAGTCGGGTTTGGACCGCAAGCTGGCTGATAAAATGTGTGTGGTTTTGGTGTAAATCGGCGGCTCTGTGGCTGGGCCAACCTAACCGCGATTCCGCCAGTGTTGAATCAGATCGAAGTAGTTATTGCCGACCTGTTCGATAAATTGTTGGTCACTAATCTCATTCGCCAACCAGCGATAGCTCTCCTTGGCCCAAAGGGTCCGCCCGACGGTAAAGCCTTTGCAGATATCAAACCCGGCGGAGTTGGCAAAGTCGCGCTTAAGCTCTTCAATAGGGGCATCCAGGCCCAACAACAGAATACCGCGGCAATGCGGCGCGCGGGACTGAATCAGTTGAGTCAACTTAGCCCAAGTGGCCGCAGAGGGTGCCGGCAGCTTCCACCAGTCGGGTCGAATGCCCAGATTGTAGAAACGTTGCAGCGACCGGACCAGAGTGTCCTCATCCTGTGCCAGCTCTCGAGGCGGGATCAGTTCGAGCAGTAACTCGTGACCAGAGACGCAACAGGCTTCGTAGAGTTCCTTGGCCTGACGCTCTTGCAGATTGCGCTGCTCTTGCGGCTGGTCGGGATGGTAGAAGATTAGGCACTTGACCACATGCTCCAGCGGCCACTCGCGCAATCGGCTGCCGATCGACCGTCCGCCTTCCAATTCAATGGGGTTAGAGGTTGGCAACTCGACCGGCCGACCGATCCACCAGCCTCGCCCGGTGAGATCATTGAGCGCCTCTTGCCCATAGGTATCATCGATTAGCACTCCGATATTGCCATCGAGCTGGGCCGCGTCGGCACCGTGCTGGGTGGCCTTGACCAAGAGCTGCTTAAGCAGGTTGATGCGCTGCTCATCGGTGCCGGTTTCTCGAGCCATATTAAAGAGTTGAATTCGGTGGTCATAGGCCAGGCCGAATATTTCATGCCACTTCGCCTTGCGCCGGGTGGTCACTCGATGCAAATAGTTGAGCTCGCGGTCCGTGTCGGGTCGAGCAATATCCGCGGCATGTTCGATGTAATAATCAAGCTCTTCGGCGGACGGAATGGCCGGCGCACAGCCATGACGAGATACCACCAACGCCCCGCAGGCATTGGCATACTGGCAACAGGTTTGGTGATCTTCGCCGTTTAGCCAGCCGCGTAGAAAGCCGCTGATAAAGGCATCGCCGGCCCCGAGCACATTTAATACATCGACCCGAACCCCTGTGAAGACATCGAAATCCGCCTCAGATGGCGGAATGTCGCCGTCGAGCACGGTACAGCCCAAGGCGCCTAACTTGAGGACAATGGTGGCATTGGTGAGGCGGCGAATGGCGTTCAGTGCCGCGATGGTATCGGTTGTGCCGCCGGCTATATGCACCTCTTCCTCGGTTCCCACGATCAGGTCGAGATAAGGCAAGACGCTTTGCAGATGCTTGCTGACATTGGCATCGGAGACAAAGCGGTTCTCGCCCTCGCCCATGCCAGTCAGCCCCCACAATACAGGGCGGTAATCTATATCGAGCACGACCTTGGTGCCGGCGTCCTTGGCATAGTCGATGGCGGTCATACAGGCCTGAAATGTCGAAGGCTTAGACAGGTGGGTACCGGTAATCAACAGTGAGCGACTCGAGGCGATAAAGGTTGGCGTAAAATCGTCTTTGCTTAAGGCCATATCGGCGCAGTCGTTACGATAGAAAATGAGCGGAAAGGTGTCGCGATCTTTTATGCCCAGAATTACCAGGCCGGTTAGGCGTTCGCTATCGGTGATGACATGGCTGGTGTCGACGCCGGCAGCGTCAAACTCCTCGCGCACAAAACGACCCATATGCTCGTCACCGACGCGGGTCAGCATGGCCGAGCGCAAACCCAGGCGGGCGGTGCCGTAGGCAATGTTGCCCGATGAGCCACCGAGGTATTTCGCAAAGCTGCCCATGTCTTCTAATCGAGCGCCGATCTGTTGGCCATACAGATCTACCGCGGCGCGGCCGACACAGATAATATCGAGATTACGCGCACCGACAGTCTTTTTCAGGTCGCTCATTTTTTTTAGTCCTCTGTATGTCTACTTTCTCTGCTTTTATAGGCATCTCTGGGGGCAGAGCGCAGAAAATTTTGGCGATTAAATTTTTAGATACGACAGAATAGAATTTTATTTCTATTTAGTCAAATATTTGGAAACTACATTTCACAATGTAACTTTCGCAAACAATATCAGTACCTTAGGGCGACCGATGAACACTAAATGATCAATTTCATTCGAAAAAGACTATAAAATAGAATAAAAATTCTAAAAAGAGCTTTAGTCCTGAACAAAGAGCCTTTAGTATCGATTGGTATTAACTCGCACGCTGTGTCGTTTTTGGGTCAGTCACGTGCCAGAGCAAACCAACCAATTGAGGGAAACTATGTCTCGTTTACTGTCACCTGTATCAGAGCCCGATCAAAATGGCCGAATTCAACATATCACGCCAGAGTCAGCGGGTTGGGAATACGTTGGTTTCGAGGTTTATAAGCTGAAGGCGGGGCGATCACTCAAGGCCGACTCCCTCAACAATGAGGTCTGTCTGGTTATTCTCACTGGCAAGGCGAGCGTTAAGACGTTAAAAGAGTCTTGGTCGCATATCGGTGAACGTACCAGCCTATTCGAACAAAAAGCGCCATACGCTGTTTATGTGCCGCCGTCGGATGCCTACGAGGTAACTGCGGAGACCGATTTGGAACTTGCTGTATGTACAGCGCCGGCCACGGGACAGTACCCAGCCAGGCTGATCACCCCGGCTGATACTCGATTTGAAACACGCGGCATCGGCACCAATCAACGTCATGTGTGCAATATTTTGTTCGGTAATATGGCGGCTGAAAAACTACTCGTCTGTGAAGTCATTACACCCGATGGCAACTGGTCGAGCTACCCGCCGCATAAGCACGATCGGGATCTGGCGCCAACGGAGACCAAGCTTGAGGAGACCTATTACCACCGTATCGATCCGGATCAGGGTTTTGTTTTCCAGCGCGTCTATACCGACAATCGCTCGATTGACGAGACCATGGCGATTGAGAATCACGGAGTGGTTATGGTGCCGGAGGGCTACCATCCCGTTGGCGCGCCACACGGCTATACCTCTTACTATCTCAATGTGATGGCCGGGCCATCACGAGAGTGGATTTTCCACAACGATCCGGATCACGCCTGGATTATTGAAGCCGATAAATTGAAGGCATCACGGTAGGGCGCAGCGAGACGGGCGATACCGTCGCTGGCGGGGCGACAAAGCAAGTTCATGGTCATCCGAGTGGATGACCGATTAACTCTATTTTTCAGGCTCTTCGGGCAGCTCGAAGGTGTAGAATAGGCGGTAATAGCAATAGATTGCCATGGCACCGGTGAGCATGCCCCAAAATGGACTGCCTGCAATCAGCCATTCGAATAGGGCCCAAAGCAGACAGACTGTGGTGACAGCATAGCGCCGCCAGACCGGGCGAAAGAACTCTAAATCTTGATCTCTGATCATCTTAAAACCTTAATGCGAGCTTGAATATCGATGGTAGCCGAGACAATAGGCTGCGCCGAGTATGCCTCAAGCCAGACCATTTTTCGGCAGATTTATTAAAGATGATGTTTGGATCATTGGATTTAATCGAAACCAAATACTAAGAGAGCGCACCGATAATGACAAACACGCCTGCGAAAACGCTCGCTGAACTTAAAGCGCAAATCACGGCAAACCAGGCAAACTTGAGTAAACGCTTGTTTCAGGTCGCTCAATATCTGCTCGATCACCCTAACGAAATTGCGTTCGGCACCGTCGTGGTGATTGCGCGCGATGCAGGAGTGCATCCCTCGACCCTAGTGCGCTTTGCGAGCTCTTTTGGCTATAGCGGGTTTTCCGAAATGCAAAATTTGTTTAAACAGCAATTGCGCTCCGAAGCGCCCAGCTATAACGACAGAATGCGCATCGCCCGGGAGTCCGAGGGTGACCAGGCCGATGCCAACCCGATCAGCCTGTTGCGTCAATTTTCCGCAGCAAATTCCTCAGCCTTGGATCAACTGGTGTCAGATGTCGATCTGGATCAGCTTGAAAAGGCCGAGCAGCTGCTTAATGACGCGCAGACCATCTATGTGATGGGCGTGCGTAGGGCCTTTGTTGTCGCCTCTTATTTTGGCTATGCACTGCGCCACGCGGAACGGCGGGCGTTTTTAATCGATGGAGTGGGTGGTTTAACGCAGGAGCAAGCCAGCTCAATGGGCGCAAATGATGTCCTCATCGCGATCAGTTTTCATCCCTATGGCCAAGAAACGCAGAACGTTGCCCGCGATGCCATTGCCCGCGGTATTCCGGTGGTGTTGATCACTGACAGCCAGTTAAGTCCTTTGGCGGCAGGGGCGACCGCTGTCTTGGCGGTGCAAGAAGCGTCGATTCATGGCATTCGGTCCTTGTCGGCCTCGCTTTGCGTGGCTCAGGCCCTGGCCATAGGCCTGACCGATCCGACTCGCGTCAAGGCCTAACCCGTTGGCCGGCACACCTAATCGACCCGCTTTTCGCGCCCTGCAAGGGGCCTCTTTGATTGGGCCGCCGACAATGGTTTTGCGCACCAAAATGAGACTTATCAAAACTTATTAGAATATTTATTCTAAATTATTGTGATTTGAAATTATTGTTGCTAGAGTGTTTGGGTAGTTGCAATACAAGGCTTTGCAAGCCAAGGAATATCAGCACAATACGTAAAGGCCGCAGGGTTTGAGTAAAGTGATGATTTCTACTTGCAACCGGTTGCAAAACGAATAAATAAGTGTTTGGATAGAGAGGTTGCCCCACTTGGGGTTCTGGACAATAAAAAAAATTAAACGGGTGGACCAGACACCTGCCGGAGATAAAGATGAAAAAAACATTACTGGCGGCTAGTCTCGCCTCTGCTTTGTTTGCACAAGCTCACGCAGCTGACACGTTAACCTTCGGGTATGCGGCTTACCTGTTTGATGACAAGTTCTCGACCATTTTGCGCAACGGTGCAGAAGCCTATGCGGAATCATTGGGTCATGAAATGATTCAAGTCGATGCAAACAACGACCAAGGTCGTCAGATAGACCAGGTTAATAACTTTATCGCCAACGGCGTTGATGCGGTCATCATCCAGTCGGTCGATTCTTCAGCGGCGCAACCAATGACTAAAGCCTTGGCAGATGCCGGCATCCCGGCTATCTACGTTAACCGTAAGCCAATACCGATCCAGCAGTTGGGTTCTATGGCGGCCTATGTTGCTTCAAATGAGATCGAGTCTGGTACGCTGCAAACATTCGCAATGTGTAACCAACTGCGTGCCGAAGGCAAAGCGGGCGGCGCTCGCGGCTACTTGCTGATGGGTCAGTTGACCTCTGAAGCGGCAATTCAGCGTACCGCGGATGCCGAGCAGGTAATGGGCTTGGATATGTGTAACTTCATGACCTTGGTCGCACCAAAGACGACTGGTCAATGGCAGCGTACTAAAGCACAAGACATCATGACTAACTGGTTGTCTACTGGCGAGCCGTTCGACTTCGTTATCGCGAACAATGACGAAATGGCGATGGGTGTTGTTCAAGCATTGAAATCTGCTGGTATCGATATGGATACAGTCGTGATCGGTGGTGTTGACGCAACTGATGATGCAATCGCTGCAATGAAAGGCGGAGATCTGGATGTAACTGTCTTCCAGAACGCTGCTGCTCAGGGCGAAGGCGCTATAAACGCGGCCATCAAGCTGCTCAATGGCGAGAAAGTTGACCGTGAAGTATACGTGCCATTCGAGCTCGTCCTGCCGTCAAATGTTGATGAGTACGCGAACCGTAACTAAGTAAGATTGCTACACGGGGGCTCATTCTAGAGCCCCTATTTTTTTAAAAACATACTTCCCCATAATCCCCAGGAGATAGTGTCATGGCTGGTTTAGCACATGGTCTTGGCGGTCTTAAGTACGACCCTAAGAAACGTCATCGTCCACCCGAACTAAATGTCTTTGTTGCATTCGTGGTAATTGTTTTACTGTTTGAGGTGCTGGGTCGACTCTTTGTTGGTGATAGTTTCCTTTTCAATACTCGTGACGGCATCGATACCTTATTTAACGAAGCGCGTCTGCGAATCATTATTTTACAAGTTGCTATTATTGGCATCATTGCCTTGGGTGTGACCCAGGTGATCATCGCCGGTGGTATCGACCTCAGTTCGGGCTCAATTGTTGGCGCTGCCGCAATGGTCGGAACGATGTTTGCTCAGAGCTCCATTAACCAATATGGAATGGAAAATACCGACCCTGTCTTGGGCTTAGCCTTCCTCGATCTGCCGATTATTATTGCGATCGTTGCGGCACTGGCCGCAGGTTTGCTCGCGGGGGTGATCAATGGTCTGTTGATTGCGTACGGTAAGATACCGCCCTTTATTGTCACCCTAGGCATGATGCTGTTTGCCCGGGGTGTGGCCAACTGGACCACGAAAGGTAAGCCGATTTCGTATCTGCAGGAAGATTACGCCCAGATCGGCGCAGGTATGACCCCGGTGTTTATCTTTTTAGGTGCCGCGGTTGTCATGCACGTTTTGCTTAAATATACCCGCTATGGCAAGCATACCTACGCCATCGGTTCGAATGAGCAGGCGGCGCGGATGTCGGGTATCGATGTCGATCGCCTTAAAGTTTTAATCTATGCGATTGCCGGTTTCCTCTCCGCTCTGGCGGCCATTGTGCTCAGCTCCAAGGCGCTGACCGGCCAGTCCGGCATGGGTGTGATGTACGAACTGGATGCGATCGCGATGGCGGTTATCGGTGGTACTTCGCTCGCCGGTGGACGTGGTTCGGTACTGGGTACTTGCATCGGTGCGTTGATCTTTGGTGTCATTATCTCTGGATTTACCTTTATGAAGCTTGATGCTTTCTATCAGGAGATGGCGAAGGGAAGCATTATTGTCGCAGCGGTGCTGCTGGACCAATGGCGAGCGCGGCAACAAGCAGCGCGTAATTAATAGAGGATTTCGAGATGAACGATGTAATTCTAAAAACCGAAGGCCTCACGAAACACTACGGTGGCGTTCAGGCGCTGGTGGGTGCCGACTTCGAGATCCGGCAAGGTGAGCACGTCGCCATTATGGGCGATAACGGTGCCGGCAAATCGACCTTCGTACGGCAGATTACCGGTGTCGAGCAACGCAGTTCTGGCAAAGTTTATTTCGACGGCCAGGCGGTCGAGTTTGCCGGCCCGCTCGAAGCTCGAGAAGCCGGTATTGAAACGGTGTTTCAGAACCTGGCCTTGGCCGACGCGCTGAACGTATCGGATAACTTATTTTTGGGTCGTGAAAAGTTCCTATTTAAATGTGGACCTTTCTCGATTTTGGATTTTAAGGCAATGCGCAGCGAGACGCTCAAGTCGCTGGAGCGTACGGGCGTTAAAATTCCCAACGTCGATAACCCGATCAGCAATATGTCGGGCGGTCAGCGTCAATGTGTCGCGATTGCGCGTACCGCGACCTTCCATTCAAAACTGACCATCATGGACGAACCGACCGCCGCCCTGGGTGTGCAGGAGACGGCGCAGGTGGAAAATATTGTCCGGACGTTAAAGGAGGCTGGTGAGCCATTGATCCTGATCTCGCACAATATGCGCCAAGTCTTTGATCTGGTTGACCGCATCGTGGTGTTCCGGCGTGGCCGCATCGTGGCTAACCTGCGCAAAGAAGATACCTCTGGCGAAGATGTTGTCGCTTATATTACTGGCGCAAAAACCGACCCTGCATACGAGGTAGATGCCTAAGCATCTGCCGGTTAAGGGACGTATTTTTAATCTTACTCAACAATTATATGTTTAGGCCGGGCCTAACGGAGCAAAATAATGACAATTCGCATTGGTATTTTGGGTGCAGGCCGTATCGGTAAGGCGCATGCCGCTGCCATCGCGGCAACCGCAGGCGCGACCTTGGTCGCCATCGCGGAGCCCTTTGCCGCCGCTGCGCAGGCAATGGCGGAT
>JBLHFL010000035.1:0-12405 GCA_047618105.1 Granulosicoccus sp. | reverse complement strand
GTTGACTGAGCAGGCCCTCTGCGACCAGACACTCGATCGCCTTGCGGACCGTGACACGAGACACGCCTAGGGCTTCGGCCAAATCGCGTTGGGGCAGAATAAAATCCCCGTCGAGCAACAGGCCTTCATCAATGGCCTGGGTCAGGGACCGCGCGAGCTGGGTGTAAAGTGATCCGGACCGGCTCACATCCGGGCGCAAAAAATCGATCAGCGCTGGATCTAAACGCATTTTCGCGTTCACCGTGCGAGCCTTATTTGGGCATAATGCAGCGCACCGGAGAGCGCATCGCCGAGTGCTGGGACCCGTCGGACTTGGATGTCTTGGGTTAGTTTAGGGGCGATTGTTTCGGCCAAACCACCCATCAAACACAGACCTCTGCCGTGGGCGGGTAGTGCCTTAATTTGCCGGCTGAGCAGTTGGATCTGTTCGGCCATCAGTGCCTCAGCCAGATTGTCGTGGGCCGCCACGGCCTTCAGCACCAGTGGTGCAAAGCTGCCATAGTCGCCCGAGTTGGCCATTTGTGACCAGCCAATCAATTCATCGGTGCCCGCAGGGAAAATTTTCCAGATGCTGTCGGTCAAGAGGCTGCGGGCGATAATGCCATCGCGTTGGTCAAGGGCCGCTCGCACCGCCTGTTGACCCAGCCAGGCGCCGCTGCCGAGGTCGTTGAGCGGAAAGCCCCAACCGCCGACGCGTCGCCATTGGCCCTGATCTAGGGCGATCCCGATGGCCCCGGTACCGACGATAAAGATGGCCCCGTCCTGCCCGGCATGAGCCCCAAGGCAGGCAGTTTGTGCGTCCGAGAGCAAGCTGATATCGGCAAAGGAGCCGCTCGCCCGGTGTAAAAACTCCTCGACAGCCGCGGGCGCTTCGGCGCCCGCCAAGCCAGCGACCAGTACGCTGGACTTGGCACATGTGGCGGCCAAGCCGGCCTGGGCAAAGGCCTTGGTGACTGCCTGATGGACCGAGCGCCATGCCAGTTCGACGTCTTGGAAAATATTTGCACTGCCGGCCTGGGCTTCGCCTAAAATGTGCCCTTGGCGGTCGGTAATACGGGCCCGGCAGCTTGTGCCGCCGCCATCGATGCCAATCAGATAGGTGTCAGGTCTATTCATACCGGTTTCTAGTAACTTATGTTTGGTGACTTAGATTACGGGCTTTTTCTGCTATAAACAATACCAATTAAATACCAATTCCACTCGATGGCTGAACCGTTGGTCTCACAAAATACCCGCGATAGTTAATCATCAGCTAATTTTACAACGCAATGGATTGCTAACGACATGAGGGGAGCAGAGCGAAGACAGAACGGCAAGCCACATGGAAGCGGCTCGGACTGCAGTGGGTGTAATTTAATTCTGGGGTGATTCGATCGGCTGGTCATCGGACCGGGCGGCTGAGCGCAAGGGTGGACAGAGCTACTTGGACAACCTAAGACCCTAAGCCAAACCAAGGCCCTATGATTGCTCGTTAAAAAGTAGCCAATCCAGATCGATTAACAGATAGGTTTAACGTTCTGTGACGCTGCTGGCCTTCTTAGGCCGTGGTATGCCCTGGCGTTGACGACGTTCCCACAGACATTTTCGACTGATACCGAGTTTTTGCGCCAGTTCGGTCTCGGACATGCCTTCCTGATGTTCGACCACAAAATGTTGGAAGTAGTCCTCCAACGACAGATCTTCGCTCTCCTCGGACAAGGCTGCCTCGGCTACGGGAATTGGGCCCGGTTGTTCGTCGGAATTTACCAGGGTATTGGGTACTTCCCAATCCTCTTGTGCCAGGCCCAAGTCGTTACCGTTTATATCGACGCCATCGGCCAAAATAAGGGCCCGTTGGATGGCGTTTTCCAATTCCCGAACATTGCCGGGCCAATCGTAGCGCACCACCAATTCACGTGCGCCTTGCGATAATTTTGGCACCGAGTCTATCTTCAGACGACGGCAATGCTTTTGAATCAGAAAATCGGCGATTTCCAGCACATCAGCAATCCGCTCGCGCAGCGGCGGCAGGGCGATTTCAATGACCTGCAAGCGGTAATAGAGATCCTCACGGAAGTTGCCTTCCTTGACCAGTTTCTTAAGATTACGGTGGGTGGCCGCGATAAGGCGGATATCGACCTTGCGCGCATTTACCGAGCCAACCCGACGCACCTCGCTCTCTTGCAGTACACGTAACAACCGAGCTTGGGCCTCTAAGGGCAGTTCGCCGATCTCATCGAGAAACAGCGTACCGCCCTCGGCAGCTTCCACCAAGCCCAGGCGAGCGGCCGTGGCACCGGTAAAGGAGCCCTTTTCATGGCCGAATAGCTCAGACTCAATAAGGCTTTCCGGGATCGCCGCGCAGTTTACACAGATCAGGGGATGGTCTTTGCGTGGGCTGAATTGATGAATGGCGCGGGCCGCTAACTCTTTGCCGGTACCGGATTCACCCTGAATTAATACGGTGATGTCGGCTGGCGCAACGCGCAGCATGCGGCGATATAAGACCTGCATGGGCTGACAGCTGCCAACCAGATCGCCCAGGGCGGCCCGATCGCCGGCTTCGCTCAGATAGACCGGTTCGTCTTCAAACCGGCCTAGAACCGGCGCAACATCGGGGCCCTTGCTCTTTTTGGCGTCGTCGATAATGCGCCGTACGGTACGGATCATATCTTCGTGGTCAAAGGGTTTGGCTATATAGTCCACCGCACCCATTTTCATGGCGTCGACGGCCGAGCGCATGCTGGCGTAGCTGGTCATGATGAGTACTGGTACGGACTTGGCTGCGCTGATGAGGTCGGTGCCCGGGGCGCCGGGTAATCTGAGATCGGAGATAATGAGATCGAAGCGAGAGAGATCATTTTCGCTCGCTTCGTTGACGGATTCTGCTTCGGTGACCTTGTAATTGTTGCGCTCGAGCAGTCGTTTTAAGGCCGCGCGAATAATACTTTCGTCTTCAACAATTAAAATCTCGCCCATCTGTTCCGCTCCGCTCAATTCGCTAAGGTCGGCACTTTTTGCTCGGATTTGCCGAACTGTGTCCTAATAATGCCCGCTTACTCTATATTAGTGTTACCCGAAGTAACATTAAGATGTAAGGGTAACCGAATAGTGAAACGAGTGCCAATATCTTCCAATAGGAAAGCCGGCGACTCCACACCGATATGACCGTAATGCTCTTCGATAATGGTATAGGACAGAAATAGGCCCAAACCGGTGCCCTTGCCAACCTCTTTAGTGGTAAAAAAGGGGTCGAAAATATGATCCATAATATCCGCCGAAATGCCGGTGCCGCGATCGGTGACGGTGACATTCAGCGTTTCTCGCTTATCTTCGGTGCGCGCCGACACGATGACCTTTTCGCGGATTGGGCTGGCGTCGCGGGCATTGCCGAGCAGGTTGATAAAGACCTGAGACAAGCGTTGCGGTTCACACATCAGCTCCAAACTCGGGTTGATGTCGTTGACGAAGATGATCTGCTTGTCATCGCGCGATAATGACAGCAGGTCGATGGCGTCTTGGACGATAGCCGCCAAGGAATGAGGATAATGATCGGCCTTGCCCTTTTGGTCGCCGGCATGGGAGAAATTGACCAGCGAACGCACGATCTTGGTCACCCGATCGGCCTCATGACGAATTTGCTGGGCAATCTGTTCGACCTCAGCACTCGATTCGGCGTATTTCAAGTCTTGGGCTAGGCAGTCGATACCGGTGATGGGGTTGCCAATTTCATGGGCGACCCCGGCGGCGAGCTGACCGATTGAGGCCAAGCGCTCGGAATGCACCAACTCCGCTTCGAGCATCTTGTACTCGGTTTCATCTTCGAGCAGTACAATAATACCCTCATTTAAATCACTACTGGCTCGACCAAACTGGGTGCGGTGCAGACTGTACCAACGCTTCCGGGCTAGATCGGCGGGATCATCCTGCTCGATGGTGATCTTTTCTTCGCTGCCCTTGATAAAGCTGTCGATCAGGTCATACCACTTGCCTGGCAAGAGATCGATTTTAGCGCCAATCGCGCGCTCTTCACTGATGCCGGTCAAGTGCACCATCCATTCGTTCCAGAGCAGTATCTCGCCATCGACGGTGAGCGAGCAAACGCCAATGGGCAGGCGATACAGGGTGTCACGGTGGTGGCGCCGCAAACGGTCCAATTCCGCCGACATACCGGTCAGTTGGTAGTGGTAGTTGTCGAGATTCTGTTCCAAAAAGTGAATGTCGTCGCTGCGAGTACTGGCGACTAGATCGTAGGGCAGGTAGCGACTGACCATCGCCTGTGCCACCGACGGCCCCATCATGCCCGACAGATTCGCCTCCAGGGTGTCGCGCAGACGCCGTAAGGCATAGGGGCGGTACTCGCTCAAATCAAACTTGAGTTGCACCAGGGCGCGCCGAACCTCGCGTTCGGCCATCACCTGGCCGAGCGGCTTGATCAATGAATCGATAAACTCGCGCGCATTTTTGGCGCGCAGTGGAAAGCGCTGACGTCGGTCAACGGAGCTGATAACACAGATTTCCGCCGAGTTTTTTTCCTCCGGTGCCGTCTTGGTGATTAGCGAGACAAGGAAAAAGGTCAGCGCATTGAGACCGAACGAAATATATACCACCTGAGACCAATGGTTATTGTCTAAGGCGAATTGCAGCGGCATACGGCCCTGCACTAACAGGCTGTCGATCAGCACCGGGCTCAACTGCATGATTAACCAGGAGCCCAGACCCATGCCGACGCCGGCCATAAAGCCTTTACGGTTCGCTTTACTCCAAAACAGCAAGCCGATCAGCCCGGGCGTCATTTGCAGCAAGCCGGTGTAGGCGGTAATCAATAAGGTCGACTGATTTTGCACCTGGTTTAAAAAGAGGTAAAAGCCGTAAATCGAACAGAATACCAAACCGATCAATAAGCGTCGGGTCCAGATTAGCCAGCGGTAGATGTCGACATTGACGCTTGGGCTATAGAAGGGCAGCACCAGATGGTTCAGCAGCATGCTCGACAGCGCCAGGGCAGCAATAATGGTCACACCCGAGGCAGCCGACAGACCGCCCAAGTAGGTCAGCCAGACCAAAAAGGGCGAATTCAGGCTCATGCCGATGCTGAGCGTAAAGTACTCTGGGCTGAGACTGGAGCCGGTGCGGATGCCGGCCCACATGATCGGTAGGACCGGCAACGCCATTAAAAGTAAGTAGATCGGAGCGGCCCAGGTAATCAAGCGCAATCTATTCGGTTGAGAGTTTTCTCGAAACAGGATTTGAAATAGATGCGGTAAGACTAGCGGTGCCGTGACAAACAGCAGCAATAAGGAAAACCACTGTGACATCTTTAGGTCAGGATTGATCGAATTGAAGGTCAAGGGGGTCATTTTTACCCACTCCTGCATCGAGTCCAAACCTCCGCCGATCTGGAACACCGCCAAGCCGCCTAAGAGTAGAAAAATAGCCAGTTTAAACAGCGCCTCTAGGGCGAGCGCAAAAATGAGCCCGGGATGCTTTTCGCTCGGACGAATACTGCGCGTGCCAAAGAGGATCGTCATATAGAGCAGGATTACACTGATAAGACCCGCGATTAAACGGGTGTGGGCGCGTGGGTCGAGAATGATAATAACATCGGTAATGGCTTGGATTTGCAGCGCCAGCAACGGTAGAACGGCCAGGAAAACACCGGCAGCGGTCATTAAGCCGACCCAGCGCGAGCGGTAACGAAAGGCGAACAGATCGGCCAGAGACGAGAGTTGATAGTTTTTGGCAAGGTTAAACAGGG
Organism: Granulosicoccus sp.; assembly: GCA_047618105.1. Taxonomy (GTDB): domain Bacteria; phylum Pseudomonadota; class Gammaproteobacteria; order Pseudomonadales; family Natronospirillaceae; genus Reinekea. Next base: position 6,668 of record JBLHFL010000035.1, on the reverse strand, counting down.
GTCTGATTACAATCGCCGAAAATAGTAGCAGTATCGACAGGCCAACATAGAAGGCCATGTAGCCATGTTGCAACTCATAGGCCATGCCCACGCTGCCATAGAATGCCCATGAGCTGCAACTGACGCCAAAGGCCAGCACGTAAACCACCGGATGTTTGATCAATCGCTCGGGAATCTTGCCCTTTTCGGCAAAATACACAACCAAAAACAACACGCTCAGATAGAGCAATGCCGCGAGCACCAAATAGCCCCAATGAAAGGTCATGAGTGCCGCCCGCGCGCGCGCTCAACCAGGGCGTTCACCACGATACCCAGAAACCACAGTAAGAAGGGTAGATACCAGAAGGTGCGGGCATCGAACCAGGTCAGGGTAAAGGGCAGAAGAAGATAAAGCGGGAGAATCATGAGTTTTATAAACATACTCGGGGGGCTCAATAATAGTCGACGGCTGCTGCCCAGCCGTCAAGTGTAGCGTGACTGCGACCGAATAAGAAGGCGGCTCAAGCCGGGTCGACAAACTGCCGCTGAATCTGGCAAAACTCGTCCAGATTTTCGAGCAACAGATCGACCAGCTGCGGATCGAACTGCAGTCCCCGTTGGGACTGAAAATAGGCCTCAACCTGCTCAATGTCCCAAGCTAATTTATAGATCCGGCGGCTACACAGGGCATCAAAGACATCGGCAATGGCCGCAATGCGACCCGCTATGCCGATAGCGGTGCCTTTTTTACCGGCCGGATATCCGGTTCCGTCCCAGCGCTCATGGTGCTCACGCGCAATGTCAGCACCCAGTTGTAGCAAGGGTTTGTCGGACGATGCGAGCATTTGGTAACCGATCTCAGCGTGGGTTTTCATCACGGTCCATTCTTGCGCGTCGAGCTTAGCCGGCTTATTTAGAATGGTATCGGGAATGGCGATTTTGCCCAAATCGTGGAGCGGGGTTGCCTCGCGAATTTGGCGTGCCACGTCGCTTGATAGGCCGCACTTCTGGGCCAGTAGATAGCTGATCTCCGAGACGCGGCGTAAGTGAAAGCCGGTTTCTTGGGAACGATGTTCGATCGCCTCACCGAGTAGATAGACGATTTCGCGTTGGCTGTCTTCGAGTAAGGTCCGTAATGAAATATTTTCAAAGGCTGTGAGCGCATTGTGACAGAACATCTCTAATAGGTGCTCCTCCAGCTCGTTGCGCGTTTTGAAATCGCGTAAAAACAACAGCCCGGCGTGATTCGGTTTGGAGCGATACAGGCAAATAAAGCCGGCCGATGTCATCTGACTGTTAAAGCCCGGCGCAGAATTGTGCAACAGATGCGCACATTCGCTCGGCAGGATATCGATCGCGCGCTGCTGCTCTTGGTCGGCAAATTCGCCGGTACCGGCAATGACCCTCAGTTCTCCGGCCTGTTCCAAGGCGGCTACGCCATGACTGCGGGCATAGAAGCTATCTTCCTCAGGCGAGATTACCGCCGATATTTGCTCCAATATGCCGCGGGCAAAATCCTTCAGGTAGGTTTTCTGATGCAGCTGAGTTGAGCAGTCTAGAATGCGTTCTAGGCCCAGACGTGAGCGGTCTAAGGCGATAATGTCGCGATAGCTGCGCAGACAGGAGTACATCAGGGTGTGTAACTTGCCACGTGTTAACTCGGTTTTTTCTTTGTAATCATTGATGTCATATTCGGCAATAATGGTCTCTTCCGGCGCTTGACCCGGTTGGCCGGTGCGCAAAACGATGCGCACAAAGGTGTTTTTCAGCACCGACCGGATCGCATTGGCGGTATCGAGCCCGGCATGTTCGGTTTCCATCACCACATCGAGCAAGCATACGGCAACGTCTGGGTTCTCCGTCAGGATGTCGATGCCCTCCTTGCCGGTATAGGCATGTAAAAAAATAAGTGGTCGATGGTCAAAGGTGAAGTTACGTAAGGCTAATTTGGTGATGCTGTGCACTTCCTCATCGTCGTCAACCACCAATACTTTCCAAGGCCGCCGGGCTTTGTCTGCAGCGGGCTGCAGTGTATTTTCATCGGCAAAGACTAGATCATCGCTCATCGGCGTTTTCCTCTCAGTAGGGTGGCCGCTTCTGCAGCAGTTTAATTAGCATAACAATCTTAAGCCCCTGTCCCGGTTGGCTCGTGGTTTCTATCTGCCCTAGCAACTTAGATGTGACCAGATTGTAGACAATATTCATTCCTAAACCGCTGCCACCAGTGGATCGACGTGTGGTGTAAAAAGGATCATAGATGTGCGCTAAGACTTCAGAGGTCATGCCCTGGCCATTGTCTTGATAGACCAAGGAAAAGCCGTCTTCGCTCTGCTGTTCGGCATCGAGCGTGATCAGGCCGGCGCGAGTACCATCCTGGAAGCCATGGATAAAGGAATTGAGGATCAGATTGGTGATGATCTGTGCCAAGGCACCGGGTGCAATGCTTAGGTTGATCGTTTGCGGCACTCGATTGAGAACCTCGATTGCCGTGTGCTTTAACTTGGGGCGCAGCGACATCACAACCTCATCCACATAGTTGTGCAAGTTAATCAGCCGCGCCTTGTCGCTCGCCTGATCGACGGCAATCTTTTTAAACGACTGAATCAGCGTCGCGGCACGGTTAAGATTGCGGCTCAGGAGAGTTTCGGTTTCGTGACATTCAGCCAAAAAACCTTCAAAACCAGAGCGGGTCAATTGATTGTTGGCTAGGCATTGTTGGGTAATGCGCATCTCTTCCTTGAGGTGACTTGCGGCGGTGATGGCCACCCCGAGGGGCGTATTGACCTCATGGGCGATACCGCTGACTAAGATGCCCAAGGACGCCATCTTCTCACTGCGAATTAGTTCGGTTTGTGCTGTTTTGAGTCGTTCCAGAGAATCCACCAGGGTGGCATTGGCGGTGCTCAATTCGCTTGTCCGACGCGACACCAGCTGTTCCAAACGGTGACGGTATTCTACTAAGGAGACATTCTGCTCGATCAACGACTGACGTTGGGCATTGAAAATATCGTACAGTCGGCCAATTTCGTCGCTGCGTTGTTGCAGGGCGGGTGTGATCGCAACGGTTTCAGGGCTTAGGTCGGCGGCGTAGGTTTGTACATGCAGGGTGAACAGCTCCAAGGGTTTGGCGATAAGCTGGCGGACCAAAAAATAGAACAGAAATTGCAGCAGCACAAAGACAATCGCACTGACGCTCAGGCTGATTTGGGTTAGTTCGTTGACCTGTTGGCGGATCAGGCCATTATCGCTGCGAATCTGTAGCGTGCCGATATTGAAATCCTGCTCCGCAGCGCCGTCGGCCTCGACGATCAGCGGTACCCAAGCCGTCAGGGCAGCATCGCCTTGCGTCTGGACCGGTGTCGTTAACCTCGGGTTTTGCGCCGCGAAGTCGGCCAAGTCACCGCTGCTGTAGTTGAAAAGGCCGCTGTGGTCATTGACCGAGACACCGGAGATATATTGATCGCGCAGGATGGCATTGGCGGCGTCGATGGTGCCGGTTTCGTTATAGACCCACAACGACTGGGTCACCAATATCGCCAGGTTATCGATGGCGGCCGCGACATTGTGCGCCCGCGTGCGCTCCAGTAGGGGCTGCAAAGCCCAATACTCGGTCGCCACGGTTATTAACAGGGCACCCAGCACGCTGCTAGTGATATAGGCCATCAGGCGGCGAGTAAGGTGAGCTTTGAGTGCGAACATAAAGCATTAGAGGGTTGCGTGAGAAAGTATCAGTCTAGCCGAAGGTTTTGGCTTTGCAGCGGCAATTGCAAACTAATTGGGTCTTCGCGCCAGCAGGCTACAGCCTGCTGCAGCAAGCGACGGGGCGAGTCCGGCGCCAAGGGCATGCCTAAGGCCTGCAAGATACGCAGCAGATTGGCACCCGCGGTCGCATTCTGGATCGCCGGGGAGAGATTTTGCTTGCTCAGTTTCTGTGCTGAATTCGGGCCTAATAGCACCGGGAAGTGGCCGTATCGGGGCAGTGGGGCGCCGAGCGCCCGATACAGTTCGCGTTGCCACCAGACTGACTCCAGTATGTCGATACCGCGCACCACCTGGTTAATGCCCTGGTCAATATCATCACTGACCACAGCCAATTGATAGGCAAATAAACCATCCTTGCGCAGCACGACCACGGCACCGGCCTGGTCGCGCGGAGCCGATACTTGCAGGCCCTGAAACCGGTCGATAAAGCGATCCTGCTCGGTCAATACCCGAAAGCGCACCGCAGCGTTCGCCACCGGTTGACGTTGAGAAGAACAGGTGCCCGGATACACCGGGTGAGCGCTGAGGTCTTTACGACTGCACTGGCACCAGAACAGTCGCTCTTGCTGGTGCAGGGTGTTTAGGTTGGCCCGATACAGCCCAAGCCGGTCGGACTGATAGGTTTCGGTTTCATCCCATTCCAGTCCGTGTGCGACCAGTGTCGCCAAAATGTCTGCACTGGCGCCGGCCTGCTCTCGAGCCGGATCTAGATCCTCGATGCGCACCAACCATTGGCCCCGACTTGCCTTGGCATCCAAATAGCTGACCACCGCCGCAAACAACGAACCAAAATGCAGCGGGCCGCTGGGGCTGGGCGCAAAACGTCCTCTGTAGGGGGTAGGGCTATTGGGCGTGTGGTGCTCGGACACTGTTATTTTCAGTCAGGTTCGCTAAGATGAGCCCATTGTAGTGAGTAGAGCGCGTCGAGCGCAAACTGCCCGTTTAAATAACCTTACCAGCTTTGGGAAATTGTATGATGCTTGCCGATCGGTGCCAGCGTATCGCGTCTTTTTATGTTCTGGAAGTGATTGCCCAGGTTGAGGCGCTCGAACAGAGTGGGGTCGATGTCATTCGCGCCTTTATCGGTGAGCCCGACTTCCCGACACCGGAGCCTATCGTGGCCGAGGCGGTGCGGGCCCTGCAAACGCAAAAGCTCGGTTATACCGCCAGCACCGGGGTGCCGGCTTTGAAGCAGGCCATCGCCGACCGCTATCAGCGTTGGCATGGCCTAAGCATCAATCCGGCGCGGATAATCGTCACGCCGGGTGGTTCGGCGGCGCTGCATATGGCCTTTCTGGCGACCCTGAATCCCGGCGATGAAGTATTGCTGCCCGAACCGGGTTATCCCTGTAATGCTAATATCCTGCATATGGTTAACGCCACGGGCATCGCCGTGCCGATGGACCCAAACCAAGATATGCAGCTGTCCCTGAGCGCGCTGAACGCCGCCTTGACCCCGAGAACCAAGGCATTATTGATCGCCTCGCCCAGCAATCCGCTCGGTACCGTGATGTCGCCCGAGCAATGGCAAACCCTGGTCGATTTTTGTCGCACCCACGAACTGCAGCTGCTGGCTGATGAAATTTATCATGGCCTGACCTTTTCCGATCTGGCCTGCAGCGCATTGGAAGTGGAACCGGACGCTTGGATTATTCAATCCTTTTCGAAATTCTATGGTATGACCGGGTGGCGCTTAGGCTGGCTGGTGGTGCCCGAATACGCCATCGACGCCTGTACCCGCATTGCCCAAAATCTCTATCTGTCGGCGTCGACCGTCGCGCAAATTGCGGCCCTGGCCGGCTTCTCGCCGGCTGTTGAGGCAATCTGTTTTGAACGCCGGGATCGCTTGCGCGAACGGCGCGATTATCTGATGCAAGCCTTACCGACGCTGGGCTTTCGCATCCTGGGCGAGCCGGAGGGCGCCTTTTATCTGTATATCGATGTGTCTCGTTACAGCGACAACGCGCAAGATTTTTGCCACGATCTGTTGCTTAAGGCTGGCATTGCCCTGACCCCAGGTTTGGACTTTGGCGGTCCTTGTTTTAATACCAGTGTGCGCATTGCTTATACCGCCGATCTAGCTCGCTTGGCCGAAGCGATGCGCCGATTGACGGCCTATTGTCGGAATTTGGAACGCGACGTCAGCCTGTAATCGGTCGTCCTGGAGGCTTGGCTGCACGATAAATCACGCGAGCGTGGCAGAAGCGTCGTTTTATGGGCACAATTGGCGGCTCATTAGCAGTCGAGTCTACGATGCGCGCACCTCAAATTCTGTCCCTTATTGCCATTGGCCTGAGTCTAGCCGGTATCAGTCTGCTCACCGCCCTGGATGCCACTGTCCAGTCCGGCGATCTTATTAGCCTGTTGAACAGCGAAAATGCCAGCCATCAAGCGTTGGCCAGTGGTCTTTTCTTGCTCTTGGGTATTTTTTGGATGGGTGCGGTCGATAGTACCCGGCGCTTCATAGAGCCGAGGTCGCTTGATAGCTGGCTGCGGTTTTCGGCCATTGCCTTCGCTGCCAGCTATTTACTGAGCATGCTCTTCCCCTGTGCCGACGGTTGCCGACCGGGTGGGTCCATGACACAGCTGGTGCACAGCAGCCTGCTGTGGTTGTTGTATGGCGGGCCCGCGGTATTTGCCGGCCGCCTGTTGTGGGCTAAACCGGAACGGCAAATTCGCCATTTGGCGGCCCTGTTGCTGCTGGTGTTTGCCGTGCTGCAGTTGGACGTTTTCCTCTTCCAGGCTTCACCGGGTCTGTGGCAGCGCATATATGAGCTGCTATTTTGTTGGCTCTGGTGGCTCAGTTTACACGCCATGGTAAAAGCCGACAGAGCCGAGGCCTAGCATTGGCCCGCCTTGCCATTGCCATACTATCGTCGTAGGGCTGAGTTTTCTGTAATTAATAAGAGTAGGATCTGCGCCACTCG
>JBLHFL010000034.1:0-12667 GCA_047618105.1 Granulosicoccus sp. | reverse complement strand
GACTGTCGGAATGCGCCGGGAACCTAAAGACTCACCAGCTGCTTTGACTGAAGCCACTTTTCCTGCAAATAACTAAAATGAGCGTTCAAAGTGCTGTGCACTGTTAATCCAATTTGTCGCTCTTCTTTGGGTAAGTTCATGAATAGATTTTTCTTTGGGTCAAACTCTACGTTTCGGTCATTGTCGTTTGGGTTTAGGTAATAATATAGCTTTGGAAATTCGCTGGACATTTTTCCATATAGGGCTGAAACCACCTTGCCATCCTCATCCACCTGACTTCTTATTCGAAAGTAGTACATTCTAAACCTATCGAAATTAGATTCCATCGGATCATCACTGGACCTATATTCATAATATTTAGATTCACTTTTGCATCCGACCTCAGGCGCCAAATAATCTGATTTTAACTTACTTGTAGAATCCTTCACTTTAAACCCAATAAGCCCGTCCCCCTCATTTGGAAATCGAATAGCCAAATTATATTGATTATTAAAAAAATCCACTTCGTCAAAGGTATAGAAAAACTCAAAATCTTTATGCAAGCCATTCCCGTGAGGCGGAACATAGTCCCCTGCCATAAAATCATAGCCAACCCAATGGCCTTTAAGATCTTTCCTATCAGCACGTAGATGAGTTTTCCTAGCATACATTGGAATTGGGTTTTTCTTTTCCCGTAAAATTACCGTCGCATCGTGATTGCCATAGCCGAAATCACCTTTAGTATCGTAATACCCTTCTTTTGTAACCAAATACCAAGTACCAAACGTGCCGAACCGAATCGCACTATCTTTGCCTTTTTTGTCGGTGTGCCCTCTATAGCTGTTGCTACCTTCCGATAACATAAATTCAAGGGCTACTGCTGCATCCTCAATAGGTACATTATTTTCATCGACGACCTTTATTTTTATGCCGACTAAGCCACCGCCGCAGGCCGAGATGGCCAGTACAAAGCCGATTATCAGAGCAGGCCTTCCATGCAGGTTCATCCCATTACCCCCTATCCGCCGATTCAACCCAATGCCCCAAAAATAGCAATTTACAGCATGGCATCACAGTTGAATCCTGACGAGATCGGGTGGAATTCGAATACACCTAAACTAAGCGCTCAGCGACCATGGCGGCGGCGCTCCACCCCGCCCAGGGCCCATGTTCCGGGTGAACTTTGTCAAGCTTGCCAAAATTTGCCCAAGAAAAATGCAATACCGGGCCCGAGTGTTTATCATAGTGGCCATATCTCAACCAAGGGCCGCGGTGCGGAACGCTACTATGTCTGACAACAAGCTTATACCTGCCATCAACATCCCCAGTGGCGCTAAATTCGTCAATGCCAAGGGCATTACCGCCATCAAAGATGGCATTAAGGCCACCCCCAAGCAGGGCGAGCGCTTGCCGAAGCCCTCGTGGTTGCGGGTCAAGTTGCAGGGCGGTGCGGCCTTTGAGCGTACCAAGACTATTGTGCACGAACACAAGCTGGCTACCGTGTGCGAAGAGGCCAAGTGCCCCAATATGGGTGAGTGCTGGAGCTCTGGTACCGCGACCATCATGCTGATGGGTGATATCTGTACCCGTGCCTGCCGTTTCTGTGCGGTGAACACCGGCAACCCCAAGGGTTGGCTGGACGCCGATGAGGCGGAAAACACCGCCCGCTCGGTTCAGTTGATGAAGTTGAAGTATATCGTGCTGACCTCGGTCAACCGGGACGATCTGCCCGATGGTGGTGCCGGTCACTATGCGGCCTGTGTCCAAAAGGTCAAGGAACTCAATCCGGATGTGGCCGTTGAGGCGCTCACGCCCGATTTTCTCGGCGTCTTGGCCGATATTGAAACGGTGGTCGATTCCGGTGTGGTGGTCTTTGCCCAGAATATTGAGACGGTACGCCGCTTAACCCATCCGGTGCGCGACCCACGCGCGTCCTATGATCAGACCCTGACCGTGCTCGCCCATGCCAAGGCCTACCGGCCCGATGTGTTGACCAAAACCAGTGTCATGCTCGGTTTGGGTGAGACGGAGGCGGAGATTCGCGAAACTCTGACCGACTTGCGCGCCGCTAATGTCGATATTGTGACCTTTGGTCAGTATCTGCAGCCCACGGTGAACCATTACCCGATAGACCGCTATGTCACGCCGGCCGAGTTCGAGGAGTATCGTCAATGGGGTCTGGATATGGGCTTCTTGGAAGTGGTGTCGGGCGTACTGGTGCGTTCCAGCTATCGTGCCGAGCAGGTGTTGGCGAAGAATAACGTCGGGCTGGCCACTAGCTAGCAGCCGGACATTGCTCAATATATAGACCGGCGCTCGGGTATCCGCAGCGCCGGTTTTTTTATGCCCCGATCAGGCCTGCAGACGCGGGAAGACGGTGCGGATATTGTCTTCGAAGATGGCCTGCTTTTGCGCTGCCGAGAGCTTCTTATTGCCATCGATATAACGTTTGGTGTCATCAAAGTAATGCCCGGTGGTCGGGTCGATGCTGCGCACTGCGCCGATCATTTCTGAGGCGAAGAGGATGTTTTTGGTTGGAATTACATCCAGTAACAGGTCGATGCCTTCCTGATGGTACACACAGGTGTCGAAGTAGATATTGTTGAGCACTCGCTCAGCCAAATCCCCCAAGCCCTGATCCTGCGCGATACCGCGGAACCGGCCCCAATGGTAGGGCACTGCGCCGCCGCCGTGCGGAATAATAAACTTCAGCTGGGGAAAGTCTTTGAACAGATCCGACATCATCAGTTGCACAAAGGCGGTGGTATCGGCACCCAGGTAATAGGAGGTGGTGGTGTGCAGGCTGGGGTGACAGGCGCCCGATACGTGGATCATGGCGGGGATATCCAGTTCAGACATCTTCTCGTAGATCGGGTACCAGAAACGGTCGTGCAGCGGCTTGTCTTTCCAGAAACCACCGGACGGGTCCGGGTTCAGGTTACAGCCGATAAAGCCCATCTCATTGACGGTACGCTCCAGCTCGCGGACCACGGCCTTAGGCGCAACATTCGGGCTTTGGGGCAGCTGGGCGACCGGTGCGAAGTTGCTCGGGAACAGATCGCAGACGCGACGAATCAGGTCATTGCTGTGTTCGGTCCAGGCCACGCTGGTGCTTTCATTGCCCAGGTCGTGACCCATCCAGCTGGCGCGGGGCGAGAAGATGGTCAGGTCGGTGCCGCGTTCTTGCTGCAGCTTCAATTGGTTATTTTCAATGGTCGCGCGGATCTGCTCATCGCTGATCGCCAATGTGCCCTTTTGGGCTAGGTGATCGGCGTTCTGCTTGAGGTCGGCTTTCTGCTGGTCGCGATAGTGACCCAACTCGTCCGGTGCGGTGGTGTAGTGGCCGTGGCAATCGATAATCATAATGCTCTCCAGTGCGTTCACCCGTCGGCTGTCTGCGCAATCGGGTTGAACGCCACACTTATTAGTGGGTAAGGGATACGCGGCCCTGCTCGAGGCAGTGGGGCCGCGCTCCGGTTCAATCTTCCAGTATGATCAGTCCCGCGCCGGTGTTTGAGGCCGGCACATGGTAGAAGGAATAGATTTCCTTTGCATCCAGGCTCATGGCGCCGCGCATAATCAGCCACATCACCAGTTCAATGCCCTCGGTACCGGCTTCGCGCATTAGCTCGACATGGCTCAGGGTCTTCAGCTGCTCCGGATCGCTGGTGAGCATGCGCAGGAAATTCTGATCGTAGTCGGCATTGACCAAACCGGCGCGTTCACCTTGCAACTGATGCGACATGCCACCGGTGCCGAAAATCGCCACCTTGGTATCGGGGCCATAAGCCTCTACAGCGGCGCGGATCTCCCGACCCAGATCGTAACAGCGTTTCGCGGTCGGCGCCGGATACTGGATTACATTAACGCACAGCGGCACGATCTTGCACGGCCATTGCTCAGGCTCACCGAACATAATGGACAGCGGTACGGTACAGCCGTGGTCAATATCCATCTCATTGGCGATGGTCATATCGAATTCATTGAGGATCAGATGCTCGGCCAGGTGCCAGGCGAAATCCGGATCGCCCTGGGCGGTGGGCACCTTACGTGGGCCATAGCCTTCATCGGCCGGTTTGAACTCGGGTGCGACGCCTATTATAAAGGTCGGGATCAGTTTGAGGCTAAAGGCCGAGGCGTGATCGTTAAAGACCACGATCACCACATCGGGCTTATTGTCCTGGATCCAATCCCGTGCCGGCTGATAGCCATCGAACAAGGGCTTCCAGTAGGCATCCTGGGTCTTGCCGTTATCAATCGCCGCGCCAATGGCCGGCACATGGGATGTGCCCACACCACAAATCAGTTTAGCCACGGGCCTGCTCCTTCTTACTGCGGTTGCCTTCGACCGAACGGCCGCCGGCGATCATCATCTCGCGAAAACTGTCTTCGGTGACGCCAGACATGGCCGCGCCAACGTATTGCATCGAGCGACCATCGAAGATCGCCAACTTAAAGGTGTAATAGATATTACCGCCCAGTTGCAGCATACCGAGCCAGTCGCGCTCTAACACCGCGGTGCGTTGGGCTGGGGTCACCGGATACTGTGCCAGGTAGGCGCCTTCATCGGCACGGAAGGCCTCGCGATTGGCGGCCTCGTTTAATGACAGGCAAAACATATTGAGCTGGTAACCCAAACGGCAATGACGGCCGTCCATTACATAGGTACCGGGTATGTCTTCGTAATCTTTCGGCATGTGTGTCTCCATGGCGGTGGTATTCGGGCGGGGTCTATCGCTCTTGTGACTTACAGTGTTGTATTTTTTTTTGGATAGAGCCCCAGAGTGGATGACAAGCAGCATAGTTAAAGGCAGAATCTGGAACAAGTTAAGTGTTTAGGACGAATCGTTCATGCAGTGGAACATAGCCGATCTACCCATCTTTGTCGCCGTGGTTGAGCACGGCGGCATCTCAGCCGCCGCGCGCGCGCTGCGCATGCCCAAGTCGAGCGTCAGTCGGTTTATTCATCGGTTGGAAGAGGAGCTGCAGGTTCGACTCTTCGAACGCAACTCACGCCAGATGCGCATGACCCAGGAAGGCGAGATCTTCCATAAGCATTGCCAGCTGATTATGGAGCAGGTTCAATCGGCCGATGCCCATATGAATGGTCTGACCAAAGAACCGAGCGGCGAGCTCATGGTGTCCTTGCCGATGGCCTTCAGTCGCCTAGTGGTGGCCGGCCATCTGCACCGCTTCCACAGCCGCTATCCGGGTATCACCGTGCGCGTGAGCATCAGCCCGGTAGCGGTGGATCTGATTGGTGACAATATCGATGTGGCGGTGCAGGTCGGCGACCTGCCCGACTCGGATCTGATTGGCGTGCCCTTAGTCGAGTCGCCGCTGCTCTGGGTCGCCACCCCAGCGGTGGCGCGCAATCTGAGTCAGCTTGATGACTTGGACCGATTGGTGAGTCAGGTGAAAATTTGCGAGCAACGTTACAATCGCACACCCTTAAAGGTGCGTATTCGCGGTGACCTACACAGCCTGACCCTAAATGCCGCGCTCGAGACCACCGACCCTATCATGGTGCGCGACACCGTGCTCAACGGCTTTGGCATTGCCCTCTTGCCGGCGCTCTATTGCTACGGTGAAATCCAGGCTGGGTCTCTGGTCCAGGTGGCTCCCGAGGTGGTCTTGCAGACCACCGCCAAGGCGTCGGCGGTGTACACTAGCAAGCGCATGCTCAATGCCCGTACTCGTCTGTTTATCGACTTTTTGCGAGAACTCTGCACCAACAATACCCCCGCCAGCTACTCCCGGGCCACGCCGAGCCTAAGCGCGCAGGAGCCTGAGGGGGCGTTACCGCCCTTTTAACCATTGCTCCGTTTCTACCTCAGGCTAGCTGGCTCTGCGGGTCAGCTTTTTTGGTTTGGCTAGGGCGTACCAGAGACTTCTCGACAAAATTTCGTTGGCGCGCGATCTAGTCCATAGCGCTCATTCCAAGCCCGGCGTACCATACCCCCAGCAGTAAACCAAGCGTCTACATAGAGGGAATCTAAATGACTACACAATCAAAATACCGACCCATCCTGGCCTTAGTGGGCTGGTTGGTTCTATGCTACCTGGCCTCGGGCATTGGCGCCGCGGCCGCGGTGCAAGCGAGTGACTTTTATGGCGAGCTGATCCAACCGGCCTGGGCGCCGGCGGCCTGGTTATTCGGACCGGTCTGGACCTTGCTCTATACCTTTATGGGCATTGCCGCCTGGCTGGTCTGGCGCGTGGGTGGGCTGCAAAATAATCGCCCTGCGTTCGCGGTCTTTCTGGTCCAACTGGTCATTAATGCCCTGTGGAGCTGGCTGTTTTTTGCCTGGTATCTGGGTGCCCTGGCGTTCGTCGATATAGTGCTCTTGTTGGTGCTGATTGCCGTCAACATCGTGCTGTTTTGGCGCGTCTCGGTCTGGGCCGGTCTGCTCTTGGTGCCCTACTTCCTCTGGGTGAGTTTTGCCAGCGCGTTAAATTTTGCCATGTGGCAGTTGAATCCGCTGATCTTGGGTTAAGGTGCCGGGTTGGGCCGCAGCACTAGTCATACTGAAAAGGTCAGTGCCAACGGCCCTGAGGGCATGGCGACCCTATGCTCGGGCCTGTTTAGAAAAAGAGCAGAGCCCGCGTCGGCCATGCAATGGGCGTCGCGGGCCCCTTGAGCGGCTTCGCCAAGCATTGCAGCGGTGTAGCGAACAGACGGTTGTGGCCGGTTGCCGGGTTTGTTAAGGCCGTCCTTGTGCGTCAATGCTATTTACAGCAATCTGATAGCTAAAGCGATCATGACCCGTTAATGAGCAACTTGTCTTAATAGCCATTTTTTGCAGAGGGGACGATACATTTCGGCTATGTATTACCCCCAAATCAAAAGCAGCCGCAATGGGTTCAATGCCTATAGCCTGAAAGCGTTTATTCCACGGATAGGACTCTCTACCGCAATTTGAAATCCATAACAGACAACTTGGGAATTGTTTAATATCCCAGGTAAAGACGACTTCATATAATTCATCATAGTTTTGCAGCTTAACCGTCCCCTCACTGAGTTCCAGTAAGACAAGCTCTTCCGTATCATCGGCTAAGGGTAGACTGGTTAGATCCACTGAGCGGCCGTCCAGCCGTAATATCCGTTTTAAATCACCCACCTGTTGATTCGGCTCCAATACTGAAGTATTCGCCTCAACAGATACCGGAAAGGTATGCGCCTTTTTAAAAGAATCTATTATGAGTTTGCCGCGACCTGGTTTGTTGGGAAGTTTAAAAACGGTGTGAATCCCGATTGGCAATTCCACCGGTTCATCCGTTTCGATCACCAAATCAAAGTCTAATTGATTATTGTTCGATACCGATATTGTCCGGCTGAGCTTTCTAACAGGATGGTCCGGTGGATAATTAATGGCTAAGGCGACTTCCTGGCTTGAGGTAGATAGATCGGTCCAGACATGATTGGCACTAAAACCATGCATAAATACATCGTTAATGGACTCCACCGAGTCCAGGCCTTGCAACCATTCAGTAGGCAAGTCTGTCCTCAACTCCGGCACACCGAAGGGCACACAAGGCCACTCACCCCGCATGTTTTGCAGGATGGGTGGAATGGTATCGAGCAGAGCTCTCGGATCTTGAATCCACGGCGCGACTGAAAAGGGTTGCACTGCCCTATTATCGGGCAGTAGAAATTCAGCCGGACCGAGCATGCCGCCCAGCAATGATACGTCACCTGAAACCCGGCCATTGCGGAAATGAATAGCCTTGCTACGCATCAGACGACCCGTTCGTTAATCACTTCCAAATCGATGCGCAATTCCGTTTCAGAATCAAAGAAGTGCAGACGACGAATGTCGATGGCAAATTTGGTTATATCGCCCGTTGCAACTTCGATATCACCACGCATCCGGGTATTAACCGCCACACCTTGCAAGCTAGTAATGACGAAGGTATCAGCACCGGCGGGTTCCACGACTTCCACCTCAGATTCAATCATCAAGAACTCACCGTTGTGCACATCGGCAGACTCTGGATCGGTGATGTGTTCTGGGCGCAAGCCCAAAGTATAGTGTCCTGCTGGGAGTCTGCGGCCGTTCAACTGGATGGTCTGTGTGCTCTGCTCGTCGATCTTCAGATCAAACTGACTGCCCTCGGGGCCATCCACCACATCCACGGGCAGCAGGTTCATCGACGGTGAGCCCATGAAGGTCGCGACATAGAGGTTGATCGGTGCGTCATAGATCTGTTTCGGCGTGCCTAATTGCTGCACATAGCCTTTAAACATCACGGCGATACGGGTTGAGAGTGTCATGGCTTCGATCTGATCGTGGGTCACATAGACGATCGTCGTTTTCAGTTTTTCGTGCAGCTTTTTAATCTCAGTCCGCATATCGACGCGCAACTTGGCGTCTAGGTTAGAGAGCGGCTCATCAAAGAGGAACACATCTGGGTTGCGCACCAAGGCACGCCCCATCGCGACACGTTGGCGCTGCCCACCTGAGAGCTGGCCCGGTTTTCGACTCAGCAGCGGTTCAATCTGCAACAACTTTGCGACATCCGCAAGGGCGCTCTCGCGAACAGACTTCTCAACGTTGTGCATCTCCAGACCAAAGGTAATGTTCTGTGCCACACTCATATTGGGATAGAGGGCGTAGCTCTGGAACACCATCGCTATATTTCGCTTGGACGGGTGTACGCCATTCATTGTGCGATCTTTAATGGATATCTCGCCACTGCTAATCTCAACCAGGCCTGCGATCATATTCAGCAGGGTCGATTTACCACAGCCAGAAGGACCCACCAACACCAGGAACTCGCCTTCTTCAATAGAGATGTCGATGTCATGCAGTACTTCGACATCGCCGTACGATTTGGTTACGTTTTTAATATCTAGAAAGCCCATGAAGTTATCCTTTTACCGAACCGGCCATCAGTCCACGGACGAAGTATCGCCCCGCAACGATGTATACTAATAAAGTTGGCAGCGCTGCTAAAATAGCGCCTGCGAAATGCACGTTGTACTCTTTTACACCCGTTGAAGACTGAACCAGGTTGTTTAAAGCTACCGTCATCGGCTGTTGTTGGCCACCGAACGAGGCGCCAAAGAGGAAGTCGTTCCAAATATTGGTGAATTGCCAGATAACCGATACCACGGTGATCGGACCCGATATCGGCAGCATGATACGCCAAAAAGTACGGAAAAATCCGGCACCATCGATCTGCGCAGCGTGGACCAATTCAGTTGGGAATACAGCGTAATAGTTGCGGTAATAGAGGGTCGTAAAACCGATACCGTACACCACATGCACCAATACTAGGCCCGGAATCGAGCCGGCTATACCGATCTTACCGAGAATGACCGCCATGGGAATCAGTACAATCTGAAACGGAATAAAGCATGAGAACAGTAGCGCGCCAAATACTAGGGTATCGCCACGGAAGCGCCATTTAGTGAGCACGTAGCCGTTCATCGCACCGATCACGGTGGAAATAAATACAGCAGGAACCACAACCAGCAGTGAGTTCACAAAATAGGGCTTCAAACCGGTTGGCTCGATACCAATCTGCGCAGATGACCAGGCTTGGCGCCAAGGTTCGAGGGTCCAAACCGTCGGCAGCGCCATCATGTTGCCACTGGTGATCTCGGAGAGGGGTTTTAGCGAGTTCACAATCATGACAAACAGCGGCATCATATAATAGGCCGCAAAGAGAATCAGCAGGCCGTAGATAAATACACGCGTAAAACGGGTGGTCCGGACTGCAGTATCTTGAGTATCAGCAGACATTATTTTTGCTCCTTTAACTCAGCGTATAGGTAAGGAGTGATGATAGCCGCAATCGTCATCAGCATGATGACCGCACTGGCAGAGCCAATACCCATAGAGTTGCGGGTAAAGGTATAGGAGTACATAAAGGTAGCCGGCACTTCGGTCGCTCGACCTGGACCGCCACCCGTCAAGGCAATAATGAGGTCATAGGATTTGACCGATAAGTGCGCCAATATTACAAAAGCGGAGAGGAATGCGGGACGCAGCATCGGAATAACAATGCGTCGATAGAGCTTCCAATTTGAAGCGCCGTCAATCTGGGCCGCTTTGAGGATTTCGTTGTCAACGCCACGCAGGCCTGCCAAGAACATGGCCATCACGAAACCCGACGTCTGCCAAACAGCTGCGATAACAACTGTGTAGATGGCCATATTACGATCTTTAATCCAGTTGAATTCAAAACTCTCCCAACCCCACTGATGCATACTGTTCTCCAACCCGATACCCGGGTCGAGAATCCACTTCCATGCGGTGCCGGTGACGATGAAACTCAACGCCATTGGATAGAGATAAATTGGCCGGAGTATGCCCTCGCCGCGAATCTTTTGATCCAGCAAAATCGCCAAGGAAAGACCCAGCACAGTGCAAATACCGATATAGAGTATCGCGAAGATGGCGAGATTTGTGATAGATACCCACCAGTGACTTAAATTCCAGAGTTTGGTGTAATTAGTGAGCCCGATCCAGTCATAACTCGGCAACATTTTAGAGTCAGAGAAACTCAAATAGACCGTATAGGCTATAAAACCGTAAACAAATACCACCATAGCTGCGATGGATGGAGACAAGACAATTTTCGGCAACCAATTCTGCAGTCGGGTTTGAAAATCAACTTGTCCGGTGTAGTTCGCCATATATCCTCCTACCCACTATGGGCAAAAAAGTTACTCTGCTTTTGTCGTAAGCGCAGCATTGATAGCCCGATCGGACAACAGAGAAAAGGGGCTGCCATTGGCTAGCCCCCATATTTAATGCATCTATTGCAAATTATTTTGCAGCATCGATGGCATTTAACAGCTCTTCTACAGCTTCTTCAGCATCAAACTCACCATTGAAGTGGTTGGTCACTACGTCGAACACAGCATTTTTGATCGCCGCAGGTTGCGCATGGCCATGAGCCATAGAACCGACAAGGCCGCCCGTCGCATTCGCGTATTTCAGATCCGCCATACCTTTCTGCGCACAGGCATCAAACTGCGATGGATCGATGTCCGTACGCGACGGCACTGAACCTTTCACCTTGTTGAACGCGATCTGGAATGATGGATCCATAATAGCGGCGGCCATCTTGCCTTGAGCATCGACCGCGCCAGCAGAGTCTACTTTAAACATTGCAAACTGGTCAGCATTGAACGACACAGTACCTTCAGAGCCTGGCACACGGAAACACAAGAAGTCTTTATTCGGTACTTTTCCGGCGTTGATAAACTCGCCTTTGGCCCAATCACCCATGATCTGGAATGCAGCATCGCCGTTGATAACCATTGCCGAAGCAAGATTCCAATCACGACCTGAGAAGTTATCGTCTACGAAAGAACGCAGTGTTTCCATGCGTTTAAAGGCTTCAACCATGCGCGCGCCGGTTAGGGCTTTTTCATCGAGATCGACAAAGGCTTCTTTGTAGAACTGCGCACCGCCAACAGACAGCACGACGCCGTCAAACATGGTAGCGTCCTGCCAAGGCTGACCACCATGCGCTAGACCGGTCATGCCTGCGTCTTTTGCAGCCTGCATCGTCGCTACGAACTCTTCCCACGTATGCGGTTGCGGAAGTCCTAGTTTATCGAGTACTTTTTTGTTGGCCCAGACCCAGTTGGTGGAATGAATATTAACCGGTGCTGCAATCCAATGGTTATCATATTTTGAAAAAGCCTGTAGCGCGGTCGGAACAACAGCGTCCCAATTACCCGCAGCGGCGGTCGCATCGAGATTACCCAGCGCCCCTTCAACGGCCCAATCCTGAATATCGTAGCCCAGCATCTGCACGGCCGTTGGCGCGTCGCCAGCGGTCACTCGAGCCCGCAAGGTAGTCATCGCAGACTCACCGCCGCCGCCGGCAACGGGCATGTCGATCCAACCGACGCCCTCATTGCCGAGGTTTTCTTTTAGTACATTCAGGGCTGCAGCTTCGCCACCTGAAGTCCACCAATGCAGAACTTCTACGTCTTGAGCGTGCAAGGCCGACGCAGACGCTAACAGAGCGCTGGCGATTACAATTTTTTTATTGATTTTGATTTTCATTGAATCCTCTCATTATCGTTTTTTGTTTTTTAGTGCCGCATGAGAACTGCATCACCGGTCGCGACAACCCGATGATGCGCTGTTATTTTTTACTCCAACACTACAAGACCGCATCCATTTTGCGACGTCAAAGTGGATACTTAGCTTTTATCCGCCACTTCCATATCAAAGGCGAGAATACCAGCATGATCGGGATGACAGGCATGTAGTAACTTCAGGCCTGTTGCTTGGTGATTCGGATCGTTTTGGTATAAAGCAAGGTCCGCCCATGAGCCGAGCGTCAAGATAAAACCATAGCTATAGCCCTGATCGCGCGTTTCGGGCGTTTTATTTGGGCCATGTTCAAAGCCAACTATGCCACTATGGGCAGCGCGCAGGTCCGCAATTTCCTGCATTAATAGCTGAACCTGACTAACATCAATTTCAGGACGCACCTTAAAGAGAACTATGTGTCGAATCATCTTAGTTATACCCCAGCTGTTTACGACCTAAAGCGGTCAGATCCCTAAGCTCAAAACGATTTTTGAAATCGACTTCGTAATCTTCGGGGGCAAAATCGGGACTGCTTCTTCCCGCTTCAAATGCAGGCCGGAGCATCTCGAGAAAACGGCGATTTTTGTCACAATCGGGGGCCGCACCGATATACATCACATTGG
>JBLHFL010000033.1:0-12671 GCA_047618105.1 Granulosicoccus sp. | reverse complement strand
TATGTCCCTGTCCATTCTGCCTTGGGCGCTGGTCTTTGGCTTTTACCTCAACCCGTTGGCGGCCCTGGTTAACCTCCTAGTGACTCCGTGGGTGGCTTTGCTGCTGCTCCCCTTAGCGCTCGGTATTTTGCTCCTCGGCCGCATTGAACTGGTGCCGCCCTTTGAATGGGCCGTCGAGGTACTCATTCGTGCCATGGCCTTCGCTGGTGACTTTGGCATATTGCTACCGTGGTGGCCGCTGCTAACGGTGGTGCTCGCAACCAGTCTTGTCAGTCTCTATGTTTGGCTGCCGGATTTGCGCTTTAAGTTGGTACTCGGATTGCTGTTCGGCTTGGGCTTTATGATCCTTCATTTGGCATCAGAGCCCAAAGCAATCCGGCGGGTGACGGTTTTTGATGTCGGTCACGGTCAAGCGGTATTAATTGAACACAATGACGAAAGTTGGCTCTATGACACGGGCGGGCAGGGCGGGGTTAGCAGCCTGTTCGAACGCAATTTAGCCCGCAGGGTCGGGTCGCTCAACGGCTTGGTGGTCAGCCATTCGGATATAGACCATGCCGCTGGCGCAGACTTTATTTTAGCCCGAGACCCGCGCTTGGTAACCTGGGCGGGTCAACCGCGGACCAGCACGACGGTTCCGACTGCGCTCCCGGCCTGGCGCAATTGCCATCGAGCCGGGCAATTGAACGACTTCCTGCGTTTTATCCCCATCCCACCCGATCTGATGGACACGGATAACAATCATTCCTGTATTCTGCTCTACGACTCAGGCTTCGGGCGAGTCCTTATTACCGGTGATGCTAGCAAGCGGGTTGAGTATTTTCTGTTGCAGCAATACCCCGAGCTGTTTCCCTTTGACATGGTTGTTTTGGGCCATCATGGCTCCGCCAGCAGCTCGGCGCAAGATTGGCTCAACGCTAATCACTCAGCCCTGTTTATCCTCAGCAGCGCAGATCGTGCTAGACCTCGTTGGCCGTCCCCGCTACTGGTGAGCTGGTTTAACCGGCCATACCGGCGGCTGCTCAGCACCGCAAAGGTCGGCACGATCCAGGTCACCTTCGGGGAACAGGGTTTGAGCCACAAAAGTTGGGATTCGGCCTTTCGAAAACGCCTTATTTATTGATTTTTATACGATTTTAAAAAGTGCCTATGATAAAGTAGCACCCCTCAGAGGAGGATAGCTGTGTTTGAGATTATTAAGTCAGGCGGTTGGTTAATGTTACCAATCGTGCTCAGTTCGGTAATAGCCTTGGCCATTACCGTAGAACGATATTGGACCCTGCGGGTTGCCAAGGTCCGGCCGAAGGAACAATTGCCTCAGGTCTGGTTATGGATTAAAAACCAGGAGTTGGATGCCAATAAAATTAAGGAACTCAAGCAGAGCAGTTTGTTTGGTTTTGTCTTGGCGGCGGGCTTAACAACGTCCCGGCACGGTCGCGAAGCGATGAAGGATGCCATTCAAGAGGCCGGTGACCATGTCGCCCATGAAATGGAGAAATTCCTTAATACCTTGGGCACGATCGCGGCCATATCGCCGTTGTTGGGCCTGCTCGGTACTGTGCTCGGTATGGTGGATGTATTTTCCGACATCATGTTGCAAGGCACCGGCAATACCGCGGTATTAGCCGGCGGCATCTCCAAAGCCCTGATCACCACGGCGGCGGGCTTATCCGTGGCCATTCCCGCGGTGATTTTTCACCGTGCGCTGGCGCGTAAGATCGATGAGCTGCTGGTGCTCATGGAACAGGACAGTGCCAAACTGGTCGAAGCCATCTATAACGACGGGTCCAGTAACAAAAAATGAGATTCCGTCGCGGTCGCCAAGAAGAGGTATCGGTAAATGTCACACCACTGATCGATGTGGTGTTTTTACTATTGATATTTTTTATGGTGACGACCACCTTCAGCCGTGAGACCCAACTGCAGATCGATCTGCCGGAGAGTCAAAGTCAGGTCGCGGCCGAAGACGAACTGCCGATTGAAATCCTAATCGATCGGACCGGTACCTATGCGCTGAACGATAGGGTGCTATTAAAACAGGACATCGGCTCCCTAAAGCGTGCCTTGGCCGAGCTATCCGACGCCTCTAAGACCAAACCCATTGTGATCACGGCCGATGCCCAGGCACCGCACCAGTCCTTTATTGTCGCGCTCGATGCCGTGGCGCAGCTGGGATTTAGCAAGGTCAGCATCACCACCCAGGCCGAAGCCAACTAGCCTGACCGGCCCGGTCCATATGAGGTCAGATTATAATGAAGTTCTGGTTTAACCCCGCCTTAAGCTGGCAGGCCCTGCTGCTTTTGCCCTTGACCGCTCTGGTTTTACTGATTAGCCAAGGCAAGCGCCTGCGCCGCTCAACTCGGCCCTATACGCGGCCGGTTTTGGTTGTGGGCAACCTAACCGTTGGCGGCACCGGCAAGACACCGATGATTATCTGGTTGGCAGAGCTCTGTCAGCGTCATGGTATTCGCGTCGCGGTAGTCAGTCGCGGCTATGGCGCCAAACCGGATAGGGCATTCCCATTTCAGGTCACCGATCAGATCAGCGCAAAAGCCTGTGGTGATGAGCCCAAGCTGCTGGCGCAACGTCTTAATATTCCCGTGGTCGTGGATCCACAACGTCATCGGGCGGTTAACTTCGTTTTAGCCCATCATTCGGTCGATTTGATCATCAGTGATGACGGCCTGCAACACTATGCTATGCATCGAGACCTAGAGATCCTTATGCTCGATGGTTTGCGCGGCTTAGGAAATGGCTGTCTATTACCTGCCGGCCCTCTGCGTGAGACGGCCGGACGGCTCAAGACTGTCGATTTTATTGTCGTCAAACAGCACCCGTTGGCGCTGCCTATGCCCTATGAATTGGCTCGGCTAACGGCGGCCATTCCGCTCAACAGCGAGGGCAAAGCCCTGGTGCAAGGGCCGGTCAAGATCTGCTCTGGTATCGGCAATTTTAATTCGTTCCAACGCTCGGTTGTCGATCTCGGGTACGACGTGATTGAGACCCTGTCCTTTGCCGATCACCAGCTGATTAGCCCGGAAGCACTGGCCGATAATCAATGGCCGATCATTATTACCGAGAAAGATGCCATTAAATTGGATCTGACGCGTTACCCCCATATTTATGTACTCACCATCTCGTTCGATTTCGATACCGAATTCGAGCGCCGAGTGTTAGCCAGCCTCAGGGAGCAAATCCATGCAAAAAGTCATCATCATACCGGCACGCTTTAGTTCTACTCGCCTGCCGGGCAAGCCCATGTTGGACATTGCGGGCAAGCCGATGATCGTTCGGGTATGCGAGGCGGCCAGCGCCGCGCCGGTCGATCAGATCGTGGTCGCAACCGATGATGCACGCATTCAGGCGATTGTGCGCGAACACGGCTTTGAGGCGATTATGACGCGAGCGGATCACGTTAGTGGAACCGACCGATTGCAGGAAGCCGCGCAGACCCTAGGTTTGGCCGCCGACGACCTAATTATCAACTTGCAAGGCGATGAACCGCTGATGCCCGCCGACAACCTTAAGCAGGTGGCGCAACTGTTAGTGCAGCACCCTGAGGCCTCAGTCGCCACGCTCTATGAACTGATTGCCGTCGAACTGGGGCGTGACAACCCCAATATGGTCAAGCTGGTTCAGGCTGACCAGGATGCGGTGCTCTATTTTAGCCGAGCTGCTATTCCCTATGATCGGGACGGGCTGGCCGGGCCAGAGCACTTTTTAAAACGCCATGTCGGCCTATACGCCTACCGAAAATCGGCGCTGGACCTATTTGTTACCTATGGCGAAGGTCAACTCGAACGCTTGGAAAAGCTCGAGCAGTTAAGATTTATGGAGCATGGCCATCGCATAGTCGCTCAAAAGTCCTTGTTGCCGATCCCGATCGGTGTGGATACAGCTGAGGATTTGGAACAGGTCAGATTGGCCTTTTTGAACCCTACGTCATGATTGACTCCACACCTCAACGAGCACAGGATGCCCGTTATCATGGTTGATATTAAACAGAATGTGAGTTTACAGGCCCTAAATAGCCTGGCTATTCCATCGTTTGCCAGTCATTTTGTCGAATTAACACAGGAACAGGATCTGGCCGCAATCATCGCCTATTGCAGCGCTCACCACCTACCAATGCGAGTATTGGGGGGCGGCAGTAACCTAGTGCTGTCCGACCGCATCGATGCCTGTGTGGTGCGCAATGCACTACTCGGCCGTAAGATTGTCGAACAAACCCTCGATAGGGTGGAGATCGATATAGCCGCTGGCGAGAACTGGCACGATCTGGTCGCCTGGACCATTGCTCAGGGTTGGTCTGGCCTGGAAAACCTGGCGCTAATACCCGGTACGGTGGGCGCTGCACCGGTGCAAAATATTGGTGCCTATGGTGTTGAGCTTGCCGATCGCCTCGTAAGCGTGCGCGCCTATGATCTATTAGATAATGAATTTAGAATCTTCAATAACACCGAGTGTCTCTTTGAGTATCGCAACAGCCTCTTTAAAAGCGATGAAAATCGCTATCTGATCTGCTCGATTCGCCTTACCGTCGAGAGGAATTTTTTCCCCACGCTCGAATATGGACCCTTACAAACGCTCAAGGCACAACCTGACCTGCGCGCAGCGGACGTCTTCGATCGGGTTGTAGCCATTCGACGGGCGAAATTACCCGACCCCAACGTTATTCCGAATGCGGGCAGTTTTTTCAAGAACCCTGTCGTCGATGGCGACGTTTTTCATCGGCTAGAGCAGCAGTTTCCCGACTTGGTGTCTTTTCGGGCCGGTTCTGACTATAAGATTGCTGCGGGGTGGCTGATCGATAAGGCGGCGTTACGCGGCCAATCCGGTTCAACAGGGGTAGGCTGTTACAGCGAGCAGGCATTGGTGTTGATCAACCCGCAACGCGCGTCATCGACTGACGTACTGGCCTGGTCAGGCTGGGTGCAGCAACAGGTTGAGGACTTATTCGGTTTGGCGCTGGAGGTTGAGCCGCGATTTTGGTCATAAGAGCGACCTAAAAAAAAGACAAAAAAAAGGGGCTCATTGAGCCCCTTTTCTATCAGTACAGAACAACCTAGTCTTGATCGGTCTTTTCGGCAGCGACTTTGCGACGACGAACTTCGCGCGGGTCATTGGCGGCTCGTGCACCCGGCACCGCGGCATCGTCCGATGTCTCAGCTTCAGCATCCGCCGCATCGGCAGTTACCGGCGCAACGTCACTAACAGTGGCTTGCGCAACCGGCTCGGCCGCTATGGTCTCGTGCGCAACTTCGGGCGTTGGCGACTCGGTCAGGATAGACGCAGCAGGCGTCTCCTGCTCGACCGTTGCCGATGGGCTGGCAGGTGTGGCCGCAACTGGGGCCTCAATAATGGCCTCAGGAGCGCTAGCAACCTCGGCGATCACCTCAATTTCTTCAGCAACGGCTTCAGGCTCAGCAGAGGTCGACACTGCAACAGCGGCCTCGGGCTCAGCAACGGCCGTCACTTCGACAACCTCGGGCTCAGCAGCAGCTACTTCGACAATAACCTCAGGTTCAGCGGCAGGGGCCACTTCAGCTTCAGGCTCAACGGTAGCGGTTACTGCAACCTCGGCTTCAGATTCTACGGCAGCTGCTACTGCAACCACGACCTCAGGCTCTGCGGCGGCCGTTATCTCAACAATAGGCTCGCTTACCTCAGCGCTGGTCTCAGCTGCAATCGGCTCTGCGGATACCGATACTTCTGGCGTGCCCGCTACTGCATTGGTAGCGGCCTGTTCTGTTGCATCAGCGGCAGCTGCGTCGACCGGCTTTTTACCGACTAGGTCGAAATCAATCTCAGAGACGATTTCGGTCGGCTTTTCAGGTCGTACTCGTTTGGCGGCATTCTTGCTGTCACCGCGAGTTTGACGATTTTGTCCGATCTCATCAACGATCACGCGACCGCTTTGGGCGTCTCGGCTCGGACGACGCACGGTAGTTCGACGTGGCTCAGCATCGGTGGCCGCCTCGCTGTCTGTTTCCGTTTCGGGTTTCACCTGAGCGACTGCGACCTGCTCTTCAACCTTCTTGGATTCTTGGACGTCGGCGCGCACTTCGGTTCGTGCAGGATTCGGCTTGCGATCGCTGTTCTGATTGCGCGAATTACGATTACGATTGTTCGAGTTTTTAGATCGATCACGGTCACGACCATTTCTCGAGTTGCTCGTCGCCGGCTTGGTCGTTTTAAACGCAGGTGCAGCAGGCTTTTCCTCAGACTTAAAGATACCACTGAACCACTTGCTAATTTTCGCGGCAACTGACGGTCCAGAGGCAACCTTGGCCGCCGCGGCAGGGGCTTTTGGCTTGGCTTCGGCGGTGGATTCTGGAATCGGCGCTGCCGTTCGAGAAGCCTGTATCGAGGTAATGGCCGCTTCTTGTGGCTTGACCATTGCTTCGAGGACCACTTCAGTTTCAAGTGGTGGCTCGTCAAATTTAATGGCGTAGCTCGGTTCATCCGTGACCAGGGTCTCGTCGTCATCGCGCATACGCACTACTTCATAATGCGGTGTTTCCATATTTGGATTCGGCACGACCAGCACATGAACCTTGTGGCGTTTTTCGATATCCGTAATGGCATCGCGCTTTTCATTCAACAGATAGGTCGCAACCGATAATGGCACAATGGTACGAATCTGCGCTGTACGCTCTTTCAATGATTCCTCTTCGATCAGACGAAGGATGGCCAAAGAAAGGGATTTGACGTCGCGGATGGTTCCGTGGCCGTTACAGCGAGGACACACAATTCCGCTGGTCTCTCCAAGTGATGGGCGCAAGCGCTGACGGGACATTTCCAGCAAACCAAAACGAGACAACCGCCCAATCTGGACACGAGCACGATCAGAGTCCGTGGAATCTTTCATGCGAGACTCAACTTCACGCTGGTGCTTGGCCTGATTCATATCGATAAAATCGATCACAATCAAACCACCCATATCGCGCAGGCGCAATTGGCGGGCAATTTCTTCGGCAGCTTCCATATTGGTATTGAAGGCCGTCTCTTCTATGTCGCCACCCTTGGTCGCGCGGCTGGAGTTGATGTCGATCGAAACCAAGGCTTCGGTCGGATCAATAACAATAGAACCGCCGCTGGGCAATTTAACTTCGCGTTGAAATGCGGTCTCGATTTGCGTTTCAATTTGATAGCGATTGAACAACGGTACCGTATCTTCATACAGCTTGATCTTATTCTGATAACCGGGCATCACTTTTTGCACGAAATCGAGTGCGTAGTTATACGCATCCTTGGTATCGATCAGTACGGTATCGATATCCTGTCGCAGGTAATCCCGAATCGCACGTAAGATCACGTTGCTTTCTTGCAGGATTAGGAAGGGTGCAGGGCGGGTAACAGATGCGGCGGTAATGGAGGTCCACAATTGCAGCAAGTAATCTAAATCCCACTGCAGCTCTTCGGTCGAGCGACCGATGCCGGCGGTGCGGACTATAATGCCCATACCATTGGGAATGACGACACCCTGAAGCGCTTCGCGGATTTGCGCACGCTCATCACCCTCGATACGGCGTGAAATTCCACCGGCTCGAGCGTTGTTGGGCATTAACACTAGGTAACGACCGGCTAGGCTGACCATAGTCGTCAGGGCAGCACCCTTATTACCACGTTCTTCTTTGTCGACCTGGACGATGACTTCGGTGCCTTCTTTAATCAGTTCCTTGATGCTGGAACGCGAAGACATGCTGGAATCGATAAAATACTCTTTAGCGATTTCTTTCAGGGGGAGAAAACCATGCCGTTCAGCGCCAAATTCAACAAAGGCGGCCTCGAGGCTGGGTTCAATGCGGGTGATACGACCCTTGTAGATGTTGGCTTTCTTTTGCTCGCGAAAACCGGCTTCTATATCGAGATCGTACAGTTGCTGGCCATCGACCAGCGCTACTCTAAGCTCTTCGGCTTGAGTGGCATTAATTAACATTCTTTTCATTAAGATCTAACACTCTGATTTTTCTATACATTTCAGAGCAGCAAAACAGGAGCACAGAGGCAAACATCGATAGGAATCGACTAATAAGATACAAATAACGTCTTTAAACGCGCGCAAAAACCGGCGATGTTTTGTCCAAGCGACACATCATTTAGGTAAGAGTCTAACGGAGATACCAGCTCTATTTAGAAATATTCACATGGAAAAGGAATATTTTCTGCCTTATGGGTGCATCACTAAATCTGTTTCAAACTGTTCTTGCTGCCCAACCAATATAAATGTTTACGTTGGGCATTTAAGCCTGGGCACCTGTGTGATCTCTGGGTGGCAGACTTAATATACCAAGCACTTTCAAATATAGCAGCAAAGTAGGGCTGCTTCAATGCTATGCGAGCTGTTATCATCGTTGTTTTCATCCTGTATAAAGGATTTTGTGTGTCAAAAGTTCAATTTATCGAAATTGAAGAAGATCGCGTCGATCAGCGTCTGGACAACTTCCTGACCTACGTCCTAAATAACGTGCCTAAGAGTCGCGTTTATCGATTGATTCGCAAGGGCGAGGTGCGCATTAATGGCAAGCGGGCCAAGCCCGACACTAAATTAAACGAAGGCGATATGGTGCGGATTCCGCCCGTTTCCGATGCGGTAAAGGCCGTGGCAACGGTTGAACCTGGACAGAAGCTGCGCCAAGATCTCAAAGCTGCAGTCGTCTATGAAGACGAGGTTATGCTCGCAATTAATAAGCCGAGCGGCCTGGCAGTGCATGGCGGCTCGGGCTTAAAGCTGGGCCTAATCGAGGCCTTGCGTGCCGACCGGCCGGAGGAAAAGTTCCTCGAACTGGTCCATCGCATCGATCGAGACACTTCTGGCATCGTATTGATCGCCAAGAAGCGTAAAAGCCTAGTGCTGATGCAGGATGAGTTTCGTCTAAAAAAGAATATGCAGAAAACCTATTGGTGCCTGGTCAGCGGCATCTGGCCAACCGATATTGACAGAGTTGATGCGCCCCTGTTGCGCCATGAAGAAAGCCAAACCGGTGAGCGACGCGTATCAGTTCATAAGGATGGCAAACCGTCCCTAACTCGATTCCGACTGCTAAAGCAGTTTCCAACCTGTGCTTGGGTTGAGGCTCAACCGGTAAGTGGCAGAACACATCAAATTCGTGTGCATTGCCAATATGCCGGATGCCCCATTCTGGGCGATGACAAGTATCAAGATGCGGCCACCCAGGCGATCGCTCATGGTCTAGGCTTAAAGAGATTGTTTTTGCATGCGGTGCAGATACGCCTACCGCACCCAATCGAGCGCACGGAATTGACCATTAATGCCGAACTCGATCATCGGCTGCAGTCTCTATTAACCGGTTTAACCTCCAAGGAGTCCTAAATGTTTGGATACGGGTCAAATAACTCAGATGCCCTAGAGCCTATTGAGGGTGACAAGAAGGAATGGCGTCTAATCGAGCGCGTGGTGATGGCCAACACCATCGAGCTGCGGCGTAGCCGCCGTTGGGGCATCTTTTTTAAGCTACTGACCTTTATTTATGTGCTCGCCATTCTTATGTTCTATTTCACCAACGCCGCAGGCTCTTCCAGCATAGGGAGCACCGGTGGCCATGTTGCCGTCATCGACATTGAGGGCGTGATCGGGAGCGGCGAATTGGCCGGCGCCGATGCCGTTATCGGCAGTCTAAGCGCGGCACTGCAGCATCCGGATACCAAGGCGGTAATCTTACGTATCAACAGCCCGGGCGGCAGCCCAGTCCAGTCGGCCTATATTTATAATGAAATTCAGCGCCAACGGGCGCTCAATGCGCAAGTACCGATTTACTCGGTCATCGTCGATTCAGGGGCCAGTGGCGCTTATTATATCGCCGCCGCGACCCAAGAGATTTATGCCAGCGGCGCCAGCATCGTCGGCTCCATCGGGGTAACGGCGGCCGGCTTTGGCTATCAGGAGCTGATGGATAAGGTGGGTATCGAACGTCGGCAATTTACCTCGGGTGACCATAAGGCTTTTTTAGATCCCTTTGCGGTGGTGAATCCGGATGAACGGGCGCTCTTTGAGACCCTGCTGAACGATGTTCATCAACAATTCATTCGAGACGTTAAGCTAGGTCGCGGCGATCGGTTGATCGACAGTCCAAAATTGTTCAGCGGGCTGTTTTGGACCGGCAGCCAGGCTTTGGAATTGGGCTTAATTGACGGCCTCAAATCAACCGCCGAGCTGGCGCGCGAGCTGGGCTATACGCAGACGGTGGACTTCTCGCTGCGTCCCTCGCCACTAGAGGCCTTCGCTCGCAACCTGGGTGTCAGCTTAGCCCAGGCTCTGGTCAAGCTCGGCGTCAGTCAGGGCGTTACGCTGAATTGAGGCGCCCAACGCGCCTCACCTTAAGTAGCAGGCCAGCCTAGGGCACCTGAAAGCCGACCTGGCGCAGGTGCTCGGCCAACGTCATCAGCGGCAGGCCGACCAGTGCGGTAGGGTCGTTTGATTGTATTTGACGAAACAGGCTTATCCCTAAGGCTTCCACCTTAAAGCTGCCGGCGCAGTGCTCTGGCCGGTCTGCCTCGACATAACGACAGATCTCGGCGAACTCAAGCTGCCTAAAGGTCACCAACGTACGAACCGACCACAGATAACAGGCATCGCCGCGCAGGAGGCAGGCGGCACTGTAAAAAGTTGCTGTCTGATTTTGGCATTGCTGGAGCTGTGCAACGGCTTTCTCGGGGGTGCCAGCCTTGGTCAATAGGGTACCATCGGCCGCAACAGCCACCTGATCGGAGCCAAGCACCCAGGCAGTTGGGTTTCGTTTCGCGCTGGCGACGGCTTTTTGCCGGCTAAGGTCGATTGCATAAGACTCCGGATCGCCACTATACTGCGCGTGATCTTCATGGACACCAGGGTCGACGCAGGTAAAGGGCACACCCAGTAGTCGCAATTGAGCACGCTTGTATTGCGAGGTGCTGGCCAAAACCAGTCGCTGACTCATTGTTTATCTCCATAGGGTCCAATTTACACTCATTACAGCTTTGATCTCTTAAAAAGCCTTTGACTTACATTTTTGCATAAGTATGATACCGCGCCTATGTCAAATTTAGAATTACCAGATCGTGTGAATCCCTACCAGTTGGCTGACAAGCTCACCCTACTGGAAGGTGTTATAAGTGCGAAACGGTTAAAACGCCTGGATGAAACCACCGCGGGAATCGACGAATCAGCTCAGGTTAGTTTGAGATTTGATCGTGACGAATCCGGCCGGCGGTTAATTTTTGGTCATGTAACAGCTATTGTGAATTTGCAGTGCCAACGGTGTTTGCAAGTTTATGGTTCTAAACTGGATGGTGATTTTACACTTACCCTGGTTTATAACGATGAAATGGCTAAAGCACTACCGGCTCACCTGGATGCGTTACTATTGCTTCCAGATGCGTTACTGGATGTCGCGGACATAGTGGAGGAAGAGCTATTATTGAGTCTCCCCATGCACGCGATGCACCCAGACGACGAATGTCGTATTGAAACCCAATTTGGGACGGATGAGTCAAAGGGATCTCCTGAAAAAGCTCCTAATCCGTTCGATGTTTTAAAAGTTTTGAAGTGATCTTCAAACAAATCCGTTAGTAGGAGGCTTTTAGCCATGGCAGTTCAAAAAAGTAAAGTGACCCGTTCACGTCGCGGTATGCGTCGTTCACATGATGCCCTTTCGGCACCCACTCTGACAGTTGATGGCACCAGCGGTGAAACTCACCGTCGTCACCATGTTACTGCAGATGGCTTCTACAAAGGCCACAAGGTCGTTGCAGGTCGTGATGACTAAATAAACCAATGGCTCGTATTGCCATTGATTTACATGGAGGGGACTTCGGCCCCTCTGTTCTTATTCCTGCCTGCCTCCACTACTTTCGCGCCCATCCAGAGCATCACGGTGTCTTGTTTGGCGATCAGAACGTATGCAAACCCCTCACGCATTTCTGCCCCACCAATATTGAATGGATCGATACTAAGGATATTGCTGAACTGGCTCACAAGCCGGCTCAATTGATGCGTCGTGACAGCTTTAGTTCAATAGAAACCGCCTTCAAAGCGTTACGCGATGGCCAGGTTGATGCGCTGGTCTCGGCCGAACACACCGGTGTGCTACTGGTGTTGGTTGCCAAATATGGTGAACTCCATTCTGCCTTAAATCGACCCGTGCTGGCCGCCTGGCTGCCGACCCTGACCGGCACGGCAATTATGCTCGACCTGGGTGCCTCCTTTACCGCGAACCAGCAACAACTTCTGTCCTATGCCGCCATTGGCACAGCGCTGGTACCAATCAGCGAAGAAAATCCCCGCCTGAGCCTACTAAATGTTGGCGCTGAGTATTTTAAAGGACCGGAAGCATTGCGTCTGGCGCATGCGACCTTGCAAGGCTGGTCGAATATCAACTATCGAGGCTTTATTGAGGCGTCAGATATTTTTAACGGCAAGACGGATGTAATCGTCTGCGACGGCTTTACCGGCAATTCGATTATTAAAGCCTCAACCGGGGCGCTGGACCTAACCTTTGCCTTGCTCAAGGCACGGCTCGAGCGCGGCCTATTAAAACCGCTGCTGGCCTGGTGGCTGAAACGACAATTAAAAACCGTGTTGAAAAAACTCGATCCACGCTTGGCAAATGGCGCCCTTGTCACCGGCAGTAACCTGCTCGTGGTTAAGAGTCATGGCAATGCCAATGATC